>JAJNBR010000310.1 GCA_021156265.1 Flavipsychrobacter sp. | reverse complement strand
AGTCTGTAACAACATAATCGCCGCTCATATTTACGGTCGAGTTGGCAACAGAAGGATTCTGCACATTGGATGTATAGCTGTTGGGGCCGGTCCATGAATAAGTAACACCGGTTGTAGACGAGGTAGTGCTTAAAGTGAATCCTGCACCTTCACAAACAGGACTGCTATTGGTGGCATTCAGCGCTATTAATCCCGGCTGGTAGGTTATCGTCACAGTATCCTTCGCTTCGC
Organism: Flavipsychrobacter sp.; assembly: GCA_021156265.1. GTDB lineage: Bacteria > Bacteroidota > Bacteroidia > Chitinophagales > Chitinophagaceae > Polluticoccus. The sequence goes on along the minus strand of JAJNBR010000310.1, from coordinate 2,974 downwards.
AGCCAAAGTTGAGCGCGGTGACGATGTAGTTGCCGGCGTTTGCCGGCACAAAGTTCGGTACCGTTGGATTCTGTGTTGCAGAAGTAAAAGAGGCAGGTCCTGTCCATTGCCAGGTAACGCCTGTAGTAGTTGTTGTGGCGGTCAGGAATAGCGTATTGCCTCCGCAAACCGGGTTGTTTCCCACGGCAACCGGCTTGACAGGTGTTGACAAGCCTATGGCTATGTTTTTAGGGTTCGTAACCGTTTTAGAAGGGTTGGAAGCAACGATCCTGAGTTTATACCCCGAACCTCCCGTTACTGTGCCTGGTACAATACCTCTCAAAATACCGGAGCTGGTGCCCGCAAGCGTAGCGATCGTTGTGGGGCTGGCAAAGCTGCCTGAAGCGTCTGATAGCTGCAGTGTGAAAACATTGTTCGAAGCGAAGAAAGTACCCGAAGCCGTAAAAGGTGCTATGATACTATCGCCAATACAAAGAAGCGTATCGTTGTAAGTAAAGGATAGCGTATCGATCAACTTTATGACAATCGAATCAAGGTAATAATAGGAAAGAGGGTTTCCTGTTGGTTTTACTCTCACGGTATCGTTCGATCCAAAGGCATTCGTTCCGGTCCATCCTTTGAAGCCACCGATAACTATATTGTCGTAAGTGGAATCTGCAAGAAAAGTATTGGTCAGCCGAACCCAGTTTTGAGTATCAGTAACGGGTCCGTAGCTGGTATAAGACACTTGAGGTATGACCGGTACGACATTGTTGCCGGAGATTGTGAGTGGCCCGACGTCATAAAAATACACCCCGATGTCGTTGCTCGCGTACGATGAATTGTTAGCCAGCGATAATGATATCGAGACCTCATAGAGACTACCGGGCACCAGTGCCGGAATGGTAGTCGCAATATATTCTTTGTAGATAGTAGGACTGTTGCTGCTGAAGGTATAGAAGCCCATAAACGCATTACCTTGTGCCGGGTATTGCCATCCCTGTAACACCACAGGTATCATTGTTGCGTTGCAGGAATTAAAATAGTCAGTAGAAGCTCCGGTGTATTGCCGCCATCCTACGCAATTATTAGCCTGCGAGATACCCGTAGGGCAGGTCGTATACTGTTCAAAGCTTCCGTTTGGAACGAGATTTTGAGCTTGGGTAGTCACTGCAACCAATAGCAGCAGGACGACGTAGGGTAGCCTCATTATATAGGTTTTGAGACTATAAATATAATGAAATATTTTCAGGTAATCTTAATGAAAGCTGGCTTGGTTTCGCGAGAACGGTTTTGAAATTTCGCGTCACTTACTTGATTGCAACCATTGCCTGGCTTCGTTAATATCCCAGAATTGCCTGATGTAGAGATTTTTCACCTGCTGGATGGCATCTTTAGTGGAGAGCTTGGCAAATATCTCTTTGGGGAGCACTATCGCCTCGAATTCAAGACCCAGTTCAATAGTACGTGGCATGATGACGGTTGTAAGCCATTCGGCAGATGGATCAAAGGAACCCTTCAATAGCCTGAGGTCCGCCAGCCATTTATTGGCTTTGGTTTTTTCTATTACTTCCACCACCGTTTCTAATCCCTTCCGGAAGTTTTCCTGTGCGCCGAAAGCGCCGGTCCACACATCCATTACGGCGTTCAGATCTTCAAGATAGTGGATAGTTACATAAACATCGCCCGTGCCATTCTTCAATTCTATTTTTTCCATACTGCGCTGCAAAAATAGGGGATGAATACAAACAATTGCCGCGTAATTGCAGACGTCTGTTGCTCATGCAGTTATGTTGAGCTAATGCAAAAAACCGGCTTATAGCCGGCTTTCAATACAATATTCAAAGGTTATACTCAATTCTTGATGGCCGCGATACCCGGCAGCTCCTTGCCCTCAAAGAACTCCAGCATAGCGCCGCCGCCTGTAGATACGTAGCTGACTTTCTTGTTGTAACCGAATTTGTTGACAGCTGCAACACTGTCACCACCGCCTACGAGGGAAAATGCGCCACCTTCCGTAGCATCGGCAACTGCGTCGGCCACGCATTTAGTACCGTGCTGAAATTTATCCATCTCGAACACACCCATCGGCCCGTTCCAGAGAATGGTCTTGGAATCCCTGATCACTTTGCAGAATGTCTCGCATGCCATCTGGCCTATATCCAGGCCCATCCAGCCTTCCGGTATATCGTGGTTTTGTGCAGAAGACGTGTTGGCATCAGCAGCGAATTTATCAGCAATGATACTGTCTGAAGGCAGGTGGATGCATACGCCTTTTTCTTCCGCTTTTTTCATCAGCTCGTTGGCAGTATCCAGCCTGTCCTCTTCGCAAAGCGAGGTGCCGATGTTGCAGCCTTTTGCCTTGAAGAACGTGTACGCCATACCACCGCCGATGATAATATCAGTAGCCCTGTTCAGCAGGTTCTCAATGATCATTATTTTATCAGACACCTTAGCGCCGCCGATGATGGCCGTGAAAGGTTTCTGCGCGTTGTTCAGCACTTGTTCCGCAGCGGTGATCTCGCCTTCCATCAGGAGGCCGAACATGCGGCTGTCTGAATTGAAGAACTGTGCGATAACAGCTGTAGAAGCGTGTGCGCGGTGAGCGGTACCAAAAGCATCGTTCACGTACACATCACCCAGCTTAGAGAGTTTTTCAGCGAATTCTTTATCGCCTTTTTCTTCCTGCTTGTGGTAACGCAGGTTTTCGAGCAGCAACACCTGGCCCGGTTTCAAGGCACCAGCTTTCTGCGTTGCGTCGTTGCCTGTGGCGTCATCTGCAAACTGCACTTCAGTATTCAGCAGGTTGCCGAGGTGGGCTACAATTGGTTTCAATGAAAAGTCAGCCAGCGTCAGGTGTGGCTTCTTTTCCATGTCCTTGTGCGGACGGCCAAAGTGGCTCATCAGGATGACGCTGCCGCCATCGTCCAATATCTTTTTAATAGTGGGCAGGGCAGCAGTGATGCGTGTATCGTCAGAGATCTTGCCGTCTTTG
>JAJNBR010000062.1 GCA_021156265.1 Flavipsychrobacter sp. | reverse complement strand
GCCATATTCATCTCAGTAGGTTCACCTACGATGGCAGCGGTTATTTTCCCTAATTCAGGCAACAGGCGTTCAATGCCATTTTTGCCGGATATCTCTTCTTCCGCTGAGGCTGCAAGTACGAAGTTGTACTGCATGTCTGTGCGATCATAAAAATGCAGGAATGTAGCTAGGAGAGCCACCAGGCTCGCACCTGCATCGTTACTACCCAGTCCATATAGTTTTCCTTCTTGTTCAACCGGTTTGAAAGGATCTTTGGTATAGCCGGCATTAGGCCGCACCGTGTCGTGGTGCGAATTCAGCAGCAGTGTGGGTTTTGCCGGATCGAAATGTAGGTTACATGTCCATACATTGTTCATCAGCTTTTTTGCGGGTATGCCTTTGCCTTGAAGAAAGGTGTGCAGTAATGCAGCTGTCCCTTGTTCCTCTTTGCTGAACGAAGGAATAGCGATCAGCTCTTTTAATAGCTGCACTGCTTCACTGTATAATTCATTGACTGATTTATCGCTCATTGTATCTGTGTTCCTGTTTTGCCGGCTATCAGGTCATGCAGGTCGTCTGCGTGCCCGATAACCACTTTGGAAACATTTGTTTTGATGGCGGCCAATGCATTTTCCACCTTCGGTATCATACCACCCGATATGGTACCATTTGTTTTCAGCTCGTTGTATGTTGCTTCGCTTATGTTGGTAATTACAGATGAATCGTTGTTTACATCTGACAGTAATCCCTTCTTGTCGAAACAGTAGATTAGCTTGACGGGCATTACAGCTGCCATGGCCTCTGCTATTTTCTGCGCTATGGTGTCAGCATTGGTGTTCAGCAACGTCCCATTACCGTTATGTGTCAGCGGGGCCAGTACCGGTGTTAATCTGCTGTTCAATAGTTGCTGCAGCCACTGTGCATTGACACCATCTTTTTTTATATCACCCACGAAACCAAAATCCACTTCACCGACAGGCCGCTGATCTGCTGATAACAGGTTGCCATCAGCGCCGGTAAGACCAATTGCATTGCATTGCAGCGTCTGCAATGATGCAACGATCTTCTTGTTTACAAGACCACCATATACCATAGTCACCAGGTCCAGCGTTTCGACGTCGGTAATTCGGCGGCCATTATGGTATTTCGATTCTACACCTAGCTTTTCACCTATGGACGTTGCGATCTTACCACCACCGTGTACCAGTATTTTCTTTTCGTGTATGGTTGCAAATGAGTGAAGGAACGATGCAAGCGTTGCCGTATCATCAATTATTCCACCGCCTATTTTTACTACGATCAGTTGTTCCATCGTTACTGTTTTAGAAGTTCTGCCAATACTGCCTGTGCCGCCCAAACCCTGTTACCTGCCTGTTGGGTTACCAGGCTGTTTTTGCTGTCGAGCAGTTCGTCAGATAGTTCTACATTGCGGCGCACGGGCAGGCAGTGCATGATCGATGCATTGTTTGTTGACAGCAGGTCTGCCGCTGTGGGCATCCAATTTTTGTCGGTGCTCAATACCTTGCCATAGTCATTGTATGCGCTCCAGTTCTTCACATAGATATAGTCAGCGTCCTGCAATGCTTTTTGACGGTCATATTCTATAGTGGCGCCGCTTGTGTAACGGGTGTCCAGCTCATAACCCTCTGGGTGGGTGATGACGAATTCTGCTTTACCCCAGGCATTGGTCCACTCGGCGAATGAGTTGGCTACGCACTGGGGGAGCGCTTTAATATGCGGTGCCCATGTCATCACGACTTTGGGTTTGCGTTTTTCTTTAAATGTTTCGTGTATGGTCACGACGTCTGCCAGGCTCTGTAGCGGGTGTAGGGTTGCACTTTCAAGACTTACTATTGGGATGCCAGTATATTTTTTCAGTGCATTGAGCATGGCTTCGCTATAGTCTGCTTCCCTGTCCTGTAATCCCGGGAAAGAGCGAACGCAAAGTATATCAAAGTAGCTGCCTAGAACAGGCGCAGCATCTTTTATGTGTTCTACTGTGGTTCCGTTCATCACCGCACCCGCTTCAAGTTCCAGTGCCCAGCCTTCTTTATCGATATTGAATACAATAGCGTCCATGCCCAGGTTTTTTGCTGCTATCTGGGTGCTGAGGCGCGTACGCATGCTGGGATTCATGAATAGCAATCCTATGCGCTTGCCTGTCCCCAAGACAACATCTCTCAAAGGAGTGGCTTTGTATTCGATCGCTTTTTTTACGAGCATATCGATTGCCGGGACATCATGAACTGAAGTAAAATGCTGCATTAGCCTACGGTTGAAAGTGTTAATTCAGCAAGAGCTGTTTTGGTTTTGTCTATAAATGCATCAATATCTGCCAGCGATATATTCAGCGCAGGCAGCAACCTGATCACGTTGGGTTTTGCTTCGCCTGTAAATATGTGGTGCTTGCTGAGTAGCTCTTTGCGCAATGTGGCATGCTCACCTGCCACATCGAATCCTATCATAAGGCCCCGACCTCGTATGTTCTTAAGTTCATCTATGGCCGACAGTTTTGTCATCAGGTAATTCCCGTTTTGCTCGGCTTGTTGCAATAGGTTTTCGTCCACTATCACTTCCAGCACTGCGAGCGCTGCAGCACAGGCAAGGTGGTTGCCGCCAAATGTTGTGCCCAGCATACCATGCTTCGGCTTGATATGCGGAGCAATAGCGATACCTCCCACAGGGAAGCCATTACCCATCCCTTTGGCCATAGTATAAATATCAGCTTCAACACCTGAATGGTCGAAAGCGAAAAACTTGCCGGTGCGTCCGTAGCGTACCTCGTCGGCTATGCAGACTGCGTCATAGTTGTTGCAGCATGTACGAATAGCTTGCACGAATTCATCGCTGGCAACGTTGATTCCGCCGACACCCTGTATGGCTTCTACTATCACTGCCGCCGTTTCGTTGCCTTCCTTGTTAAAGTATTCCGTCAACGCGTTCACGTCGTTGAAGGGAAGAAACACCACGTTGTCGGTTGCATTTACGGGAGCGATGATCGTAGCGTTATCGGTAGCGGCAACTGCCAGCGATGTACGGCCATGAAAACCTTTTGAAAAAGCTACAATCTTCTTTCTGCCTGTGTGAAAGGACGCGAGTTTAATTGCGTTCTCATTCGCTTCTGCACCCGAGTTGCAAAGGAATAACTGGTAGTCGCTCTTTCCTGATACTTCGCCCAGCTTTTTAGCAAGCTGGTGTTGCAATGGTATTTGTATAGAGTTGGAGTAGAAGGCGATCTGGTCCAATTGTTCTTTCAATCGGTTTACAAAATGCGGATGAGTATGCCCTATGGAAATAACAGCATGACCTCCATACATATCCAGGTATTTCCTGTCTTCATTGTCCCAAACATAAGAGCCTTGTGCTTTAGTGATGGTTATGTTGTTCAATGGGTATACGTCAAATAGATTCATCGTATAAGTTTTTTAGAAAGTCGTCGCTTTTAGTTTCAACCCGGTAGCTTCATCGAGACCAAACATCAAGTTCATGTTTTGCACGGCCTGTCCTGATGCACCTTTTAGCAGGTTGTCGATAGCCGCATGAATGATCACGTTGCCCTCTGCCTTTTCAAGGTGTAACAGGCATTTGTTGGTATTGACCACCTGCTTCAGGTTGATCATTTTTTCTGACACCACAACAAAGGGATGTGTGCTGTAGTAATCTTTATACAATTGTGTCAGTTCATCAATACCTTTGTCCGTTTTTGTATAGGCCGAGACATAGATGCCACGCGTAAAGTCACCGCGCCAGGGCATGAAGTTGACCTGTGGCGCATTTGGTTGCAGTGCACGAAGTGTTTCGTGTATCTCTTCCAGGTGCTGGTGCGACAGGCTTTTATAGGCTTCGATGTTATTGGCCCTCCATGTGAAGTGACTGCTTTGCTGCAGTTTTTGCCCTGCACCTGAAGATCCGGTGATGCCTGTTACATGGAGCTCATTTATCAACCCGGCAGCGGCCAGGGGAATCGTTGCCAGTTGAATTGCCGTCGCAAAGCAGCCCGGATTAGCAATGGAGTCTGCATTTTTAATCAGTTCGCGGTTTGTTTCGGGCAGGCCGTACACAAACTTTCTGTTTACCATCTCTGCGTTCACAGCCAGCCTGTGATCCTGGGAAAGGTCGATGATCTTAACACGGGGTGCGAGATTTGTTTGTTGCATCAGTTCTTTCGCTTCTCCATGGCCCACGCACAGAAAAACCACATCAACAGCGTCAGTGACGTCCGAAGTAAACAGCAACTCGGTTTCGCCTATCGTATCCGTATGCACTGAATGCACAGGTTGTCCTGCCTTGCTCCGGCTATGCACGAATGCCAGTTCCACATCCGGGTGGTTTAATAGCAGCCGCAGTGTTTCGCCGCCGGTATACCCGGCGCCGCCAATAATGCCTGCTTGTATCTTATTGTTCATTGCTTACTTCGTTTAGGCTGTTGTTTACTGCATGGTAAATAGATACCTGGTTGCCAAAGATCTTCGCGAAGCCCTTGACGTCATCACCTGACCAGCTATTATTCATTTCACCATACGCACCAAACTTATTGTTCATGAGGTCATGCGCCGTATTGACGCCTGTCACTGTAAAATGATAAGGCTGCAGTGTAACAAACACTTTACCAGTAACATTTTTCTGTGTGTCGTCAAGGAAGCATTCGATATTGCGCATGGTAGGGTCGAGCATCATGCCTTCGTGTAACCAGTTGCCATACCATCCTGAAAGTTGCTCTTTCCAATACAGTTGCCATTTAGTGAGTGTGTGTTTTTCCAGCAGGTGGTGAGCCTTGATGATGATAATTGGTGCAGCAGCTTCAAAGCCAACACGACCCTTAATGCCGATGATGGTGTCACCAACGTGAATGTCGCGGCCTATACCGTAAGGCTGCGCAATTGATTGCAATTGCTGAATGGCAGTAACCGGATACATGTTCAATTCATCGTCGATGCCGCATAGCTCACCTTTTTCGAAGTGCAGCACTATATCACGTGGTGCTTGTTCTGTTACTTGCGTTGGCCATGCAGCTTCCGGCAGGTACTGGTGGCTGGTGAGTGTTTCTTTGCCGCCAACCGATGTGCCCCAAAGTCCTTTGTTGATGCTGTATTGTGCTTTTTCAAAATTGAATGCTACGCCATTTGCTTTTAGAAAGCTGATCTCTTCTTCGCGACTTAGTTTCTGTTCTCTAATAGGTGTGATAATCGTCACGCCGGGTATCAATGCCTGGAACACCATGTCGAAACGCACCTGGTCATTACCTGCACCTGTGCTGCCGTGTGCTACGTAATCCGCGCCGATCAGTTTTGCGTAATCAGCAATAGCCATGGCTTGCACCATGCGCTCTGCGCTTACGCTCAGTGGGTACACATTATTTTTCAGCACGTTGCCGAAAACCAGGTATTTGATGCAGCTATCATAGTAATGCTGTGTTACATCTATCAGCTTGAAGGATGCAATGCCCAACGCATGCGCGCGATTTTCTATTTCCTGCAGCTCTTCGTTGGAAAAGCCACCGGTTTGTATGGTTACAGCGTGCACTTCATAACCAGCCTGCGACAAGTGTACCGCGCAGTAAGTTGTATCGAGGCCGCCACTATAGGCGAGTACTATTTTTTTCATCGCTTATACTTTTTGTGTTTGTTTTTTAAGGAAGTGTTTTAGGAACCGGCTCTTTTTAATATTCAGCAGGCGCTCGTGAGCCTTCGCTTTTTTGCTGAACTGCGCAGCTGTTTCTACCGGCTTGTAATGGTCCTGCGGATCGTACAGCATGGCAGTGCAGAGGCAGTTCTTCCTGTCTTTGCTCATCAGTATATCAAAGTTCACACAGCTTTTGCAACCTGCCCAAAATGCATCATCCTGGGTGAGCTCTGAATAAGTTACAGGCTCGTAACCGAGATCGCTGTTGATCTTCATCACTGCAAGGCCGGTGGTCAGCCCGAATATTTTTGCATCAGGATATTTGGTCCTGCTCAGTTCGAATATCTTTTGCTTGATCTGTTTGGCGAGTCCGCTCTTCCTGAACTCAGGCGCTACAATGAGCCCGGAGTTAGCTACATATTCATCATGGCTCCATGTTTCTATATAGCAGAACCCGGCCCACCGGCCATCGGTTGTCAAAGCGATCACAGCCTTGCCTTCCAGCATTTTGTCAGCAAGGTATTCCGGGGTGCGGCGTGCTATGCCGGTGCCACGGGCTTTTGCAGAAGAAGACATTTCTTCGCAAATAGCGCTGGCATACCCCTTGTGGCAGCCATCGGCCACCATTACGATGAAGTTTGCGTTCATTTTCTAAAATGTTAAATGCAGATACCATTGCTGTGCTTATAACACAGCTAACACATACGATTTTGAAGATCCATGCCGGATCTCTTCAACAGTCAGTTACCGTTGGAATAAGTGAGTATCAACGTCGCACCCAAAAGGAAGTGGGGCGGGAACAAAAAACTGAAACATCCATGGTCCCAGCAAAAAACCCGTGTCCGGTACCGGTTTGAGCCGGTAGTACCTCAGACAATATCAGGAAGGTTTTTTTCATCTTTTGACGTTGGTTCGAAAGAGATTGTAAAGTTTTGACAATACAAAGTAAAGGAGAAATTACTTAATAGAATCCAAAAATTTTCTTCAAATGCTGTGAAAGCCTTGTCGGGCGCAGATTTGCATGCTGGTCAGCAATTTATGTTACCTGTTGTTTCTCCGGGCCTTTGCCTTATTTCTCTTGTCGTCAGGTACAGTGCCCGAAGTGATCAGCTTGCTGGGGTTCTGCTTGTTGAGTGTTGTCATCAATATTCCGATGTCTGCGATACCATTGGTGATCCTGCCCTTGTTCATGAACGCATCGAAAATATTTAGTGCCCTTACTTTTCCAATGCCTGTAAGAGCCATGAATGGTGCGGCTCTCTCGTTGTCGTTATTGGCGTTCTCGTTGAAGAGATTGGCGAGCACAACCGGTGTCTTGGGTCGCAGGCCCAGCTGATATTTGGTGAGATCGCCGTAGTGAATGTCATTAGTAACTCCGCATGACACACTTCGTTCAGCACCGGATGTGCCTTTTACAATAGCACCACAGCGAATAGCGGTAGGAACGTATTGCTCGGCGGTCAGCAGGTCGGTTACTTCCTGGATGTCGTAGCCCGATTGCCAGCCTGGTATATCTGAGGCTTCTTTGTCTGTTTCACCTCGTAAAATCTGCAGGCTCAGGGGTACGCCACGGCCAACCACCACTGTTACACTGAACGATTTCATGTACCCAAACCTCGGGCCACTATCTGTTGCAGCGCCACGAGCCGGGCTGCCGTTCACATCGGTTTTGACAGCATCCTCAAAATTTAGCTGGTGAGCCTTGTTGGCATCGCGGTTTATTGGTGTCAGGTTAGCCCAGGTATTACCCGGTCCGCCAAGGTTATCGTTCAACAGGTGACCTTTTACATAGTAGGAACCGCTGCCGTCTTTCCTCACGTTGATGTAACTGAAGTTGGTTGAATTTACTGCCGGCTCAGACCCGCGTGGGAAAGGTTTCTGTTTAAATATCACCGTCGCCGATGTGCCCCATTCGCCATGCAGACCGCCAAACAGGTGGCCTGAGTTAGCGGTCGACGGTCCCATTGGTATTACTGCCATCTTTAAGGCAAGGTCTATCAGCAGTGTGTTGATGTCATTAACCTGCTGTGCTTTCTTGTTCTCATCCACATGGTTTTCGGCTTGCTTGGCTTCTATCTGTCCCACTACTTGTATAGACGGTCCAACTTGTGCATCTGTTAAACCGTTGTCACGTTTTATGGCGGTAATGTAGTCGCGCACCGGCATTGGTGTCGTTGCTATCATCAATCTAGGAGGCGAACCTGCGAAGTACAACGTGTGCTGCACGCCATCGGTAGATCTCATTGGACGTCTTAAGCCCAACCATCCTCCCACGGTTTGTACCACGAATCTGCCCAGCCTTCTGGCGGTGCTGATGATCCATTCTATTACACGATCGAGCGCCCTGTCTATTGGTTGCCTGATACGGTTGATGACATTGGTGATCGCATCGCTTACTCTGCCCAGTCCTACCAGTCGTGCCAGGAAGCTGATGACCAGCGTTAGCGTACCAGCCATTGTCTGCTCTACGCGGTTGGCTGCGGCAGCCAAATTACCCGATGCTATGGCCGAGATCGAATTAATGAACGACACTGCCACCTGCGATATCTGCCTTAATCTTTCGATAAAGAACATGATCGTGTTGTAAATGGCGATGATAGCCTGGATGAACGCACCCGCAGGATTCAGGCTGGTCAATAGCCGCGTGATGGCAGCTTGCACAATGCGCGTACTCACAAACTCCATGATGCCCTGCATCACCATCTGCTGTATGTTGCTGATAGCTTCCAGTATTTTATCCCACGCCGCGGCAGGGCCCTGTGTTACCAGCGTTTTCACAATATCAAACGTGGTCTCCATGGCTAGTACCACAGGCTCGCCAACGGCGCGAACCAGTTTTTGCCTGATGTTTTGCCAGGTCAGTCCGAGTATAGATAACACGAACTTGATTATTTCCATCACTGTCAGCGACTGAGGTATGTAGATATTGGCACCCGACATCGCGCCTGTGATCCACTGGATAAGGCTATTCTTTAAATGCGTCAGGAACCGCGAAGCAAACTGCCTGAAGCCCATGATACCGGCGCGCACCAGGTTTCTGATAAAACCGATCGGGTCTTGCAAAATAGTGCGGAACGTGCCAGCTGCACGTTTCAGGTACGGCATAGCACCCGGTGCAACTACTGAGAATATAATCTCCAAAAGATCCCATATAGTATTACCCGCCCATCTCATGAAGTCCATGATGAAACCGCCGAACACACTGGCCACCTTAGCGAACGCTCTTGGCACCAGTACAATGTCCATCAGCTCGAGCGAGGTGAGAGCGCGTACGAAGACCGTTGGGATTTGTCTGACAAAACCCATAAGTCCTGACAGCGCTTGCTGGAACCATGCCCATGCGCGTGCTATGGCATTGCCTTTCTTAATGTTCTCCCATATTTCTTCCTGGCCTATCAGTTTCATGAAGCCACCAATGAGTGTATCAGGCGTGCGGGGTACAGGGTCACCGGTTATCGGATCCTGACCTAACACAGCTTTCAGCAGGTCGTAGGCGCGGGTGCCTTCGGCCAGTCTTGCAAGCGGTCGCAGGATGGCATCTTTAATGAATTTAATGATGTCCCTTATGAGTCCTGTAATGAAGCTGATGATACGGTCTATTGGTTCGGTGAAAATGCGTTTGGCCCGGTTCCATACGTCACCGAGATCGAAGATGTCTGTCCAGCTTAATGAATCGATAAACCGGTCGATAGCGTCACCGAAAAGACTGGCTGCCATTCCCAGTTCCGAGAATTTACCCATCATCCAGTTGCCTACCTGGTCAAGGATACCGTGGTTTTGCAACGCCTCGAAAATGAGATTGCCCCCGGGTATCAGGCCAATGATCCCGCGGAATAGATTAACAGGTGTGCGTGGCACATCCCGCCAATTGATGGGGTTAACACCAATAATGAATGTAAGCAGCGAAAAGCCGGGAATGTTATTGGCCTTATCTGCAAAATAGTCCAGTACATCCTGAACGCCTAAACCTTGTATAGCATTGCCGGGAGGTGGACGCTGCGATATCTGGGGAATAGACATTCGCTGCACGGCAGCACCTTGTTGTACTACGTGCGTCAGCTCATGCGCAAGCAATCGTTTACCCGCTGTTGTAGCAGGTTGGAATTGACCCTGGTTGAAATAAATGTTATTGTTGTACGCAAACGCATAGCTGCCTAAGGCATTATTCATCTGCGCTGCCGTACGGTCTGTATGTATGCGCACACCGCTGAAGTCCGCACCGAAACGCGGTTCCATGAATGCGCGGGTTTTGGCATCCATAGGGCTGCCGCGTCCTGCTGTACTATTGAGCTTAGCTTCAATATTTAACGGCCTGGTGGCCGGGGTGTTGCTGGTTCTGGTGGTGCGCTGGTTTTGTATGCGCTTCATAGCGATGCGCGAAATGCGCATCGGGTACACGATTCCCGGGTACGGAGTTTTGCGCTTGATGCCGTTGCTTTTCGCTGCTGAAACAGAAACTGCAGAATCGGGTGTGCTGACTACTTTGTCGGCTACACTGTCCGCTTCCTGTTCGTACCTGTCGTTGGGAGCGCCTATTTCTATCTTAGTTTGTACAATAGGTTTTATCGACGCCTGTCCGATTGCCTTCGGTTGTATGATCGACTGGCGGCTGGGCTGCGCGGATAAAGTTGTTGTTGTGCTGCTTGCTGTGACAAAAGTATTGCTCAACTCCGGCTTGCGCTGGACCGTGGAATTTTTGCTGAAAAAGGAGATTTTAGAAGGCGCAGAAGCAGCCGGCTGTGTTTTTCGTTGCACAGTGTTCTTTGATGAAACGGGCTTCGATATTTTGGCTGCGGCTGTCAGCACGGTGATGGTGAATGTTACTACAAGTTAGACACACTATATCTAAATCACAAATAATTTGTTATATTACATTGCCTTGCCTTCCTTAACAAATTCACGCTTAATACCTTCCATTACATCAGGCAAAATAATTTTTCCCCTGTTGCGTGCCAATGCCATAAGCGAACAAAATCTTACAATGTTGATGATAGACCCTCCGCTTAATTCATACTGTTCCGCAAGCTTGTCGACATTAATATCATTGTCGAGTTTTAGTTTTTCCGGTAACATACTCATCCACAGTTTTTTGCGCTGCTGAACTTTCGGGATCGGGAAATGTATGGCCGTTTGAAAGCGGCGCGCGAAGGCATCATCAATATTTGATTTGAAGTTCGTGGCAAGTATCACAAGGCCATGGTACTCCTCTACACGTTGCAGCAGATAAGAAACTTCCTGGTTGGCATATTTGTCATGGGCATCTCTCACATTGGTGCGCTTGCCAAAGAGTGCGTCGGCTTCGTCAAAGAATAGTACCCAATTTTTGTCTTCCGCCCTGGTGAATAATTGCTCCAGATTTTTTTCTGTTTCGCCTATATATTTTGAAACAAGCATCGACAGGTCTATTCTGTATACCGGTAAATTGGCTAGTTTGCCTATTAGCGTCGCGGTTAGCGTTTTGCCTGTGCCGGAAGCACCATAGAACAGGCACCGATGACCGGGACTGAGTTTGCTGCCAAGGCCAAGCTCGGTATGCAGGCGATGTCCATGCTTTACCCAAGCTCCGATTTCTTCTATCTGGTTCATAACAGTGTCTTCCAGGATCAAATCATTCCATGTTTGTTGCGTCGTTATTTTTTTAGCAGGGATTCCTATAGAATATTCAGAGCCATTATTTCGGCCCGGCATCAAACCTTCGAGCAGTTCAGAGGTCGGATGGATAATAGCGCTTGTCAATGGTTCGTGTGCAGGACCCCTTTCCAGGGATAGCAAATTATGCTTGAACAGATGGTGCCCGTTGTTGAATTGCGACAGGCATGCCAAACGCTGTTGTACATCACTTCCCGCCAGTATGAAGAGCAGTGTATCCAATGTAGGCAGGATGCCGCTGAAATGCGTTCCCGTTACGCCGCCAAATTCGACAAATCGTTTGTCGGTATTGCTGTTGCGTATCATCAGCATGTCAAACATCTGGGGTTGCAACAAGGGTACCAATGAGATTGCCAGCAATACGCGATCTGCAAATCCAAGCTTCTTGGTATTGACAAAATTGCTGTAATTATCAGATAGTTTGTTGAGTGCGGGCGGCTGGATATCTTCTATGGCTTTGAAGACAGCGTCCTGGCCAAAATACAGTTTCAGCCTTGTTTCAATTATTTGCCCGAGCCACTCAAGCTCGCTTTTCATGGTTTGTGATATTTTCATAGCGGTTACCATTGTACATGTACAAAATACTCATTCCATGGAAATTTAACTACGCCGAATCCCCATGGTAATTCGTCGATCAATACATCCACGCCTTTTCGTTCTACATGCAGTACCCAGTTGTCGCCGTCTTTTTTAAGAGCACCATTTCTTCGAAGAAAGGTTTCCTGCAAAACGCCAATGCTTGTATTCTTTAAAGCGGGCCAGTTTGTTACTACTGCGTTCAGCAGCACATCACATGTTTGTTTCTGGATTGTTGTTAACCTAAGTCTGCCCGGGCAGGGCATTGCAATATCTATTCCGCACATTACTTTATTTAAAGCCAACAGGTGCTCCGGGGTTTTTAATGTGCCGGTCGCAAGATATTGTAGTACTTGCACTGCTTTTAGCTGTGCCGCTGTGTTAGTGAATTCCTCGCCCCGTACAAGTCCCATCTCGCTGAAAAACATCTGCAGATAAGGAAATAGAATCACCAGTCCTGCGTTGCTAATAGTGAAAGAAGTTTGAGGTGATTCGGTCCTTTCCTTCGATTGAGAGAGATGAACTTTTTCTCTGGATAAAGCGGCGCTGGTGCTGCGACTTGTATTTTCTTCCGCTAGTAGCGTTCGTGTGCTGCTGTATTTTTTCTTAAGTGTTTTAAAAAAGGTAGTATGTGCGTTTTGGTGCCTGGTTAAGGCAGGGGATCTATAACCATTTAATTCTGGTAATGCTGTAACAATCTCAGGAAGCAATGACTTGTCCGCACCCAGGTAGGGCAGTATTAACTCTTCGGTAACTGCCTTTGCTAAAGCTGTTTTGCTTTCAATGATCGTATGGTCAATCGCAAAGCGAAACGCTCTTGCGATATGTGCTGTTTCGCCGGTAGTAATAATAAACTGAAACCAGTCGTTCAGCAGTGCGTGTTCTTCCGGCGCCAGCGACTGAAAAATATTATTTACCTGTTGACCGGCAAATTGAAGAATAAAACGTTCGAGGGCGATTGAATTCTCGTTAAAGACCTTTTTTAGTCTGGCGATCGCAAATGGCCTGTTCCCGGAAAGAATACGGATAAGCAGTTTTTCGGGATGCAGCTTTTTGTCGTAATGCCACGGTAACATGCCATTCTCCAGAAAAAAGATCAGCGAATCTATGTCGTTTTCAATTTGAGTATCATTGTCATCACTTGTTTTGGTGAAAGCCGCATTACGCGCGTGTTTACCGAGTTCTGCCTCCAGTTCCGTAATGAGCCGGTAAGGCAGGTCTTCGAGTGATATTTTTTCAAGGTCGATGGTTAGCGAGTCTATCCGGAGATGGCCTTCAATGCCGCGCTGCGACAGTACTGTATCTATTTTTGGCAATAAATTGGTATAAAAAAATGAGCGGGTTTCATCCATCGCTTCGGGTTTATTTGCTCCCTTCACGTTGTAAGTGAAGTCCAAAAAAATTTTATCGATAATGTTTTTGGCAGACTTCATTTATTACCAATGTTTTAGATGACGAAAGAGGTTTGATTGGTTAATAATTTCTTAATCAAAGTTTGAAATAATAAAATTGTTATCCTAATTTTCTCATCGAATCACCACACCAGAAAACAGAGAGAGCGATGATAGATGTATCATTGAATTTCATTAAAAGGATCCTTAACACCCAGATCGACGCACGAACGACTGCAGGTCCCGAAGTAGAATTATCAAGCCTTCCAAAGGATCCGGACACTAATAGCAAGGATCAGATATTTATCACGCTTTTTAATGTAGAGCAAGACAAGACGTTTAGAAATCTTCCTGTTTATTCAGTTGATCCCGGTAACTCTACTAAGCTAAACCTGAAGAACGCGGAGATAACACTTAATTTATGGGTACTGTTTACTGCGCAGTTTAAGAAGGATAACTATGAGAGCGCGTTGAAGTTTATTTCGCTGCTCATTACCATCTTCCAGGGAAAGAATGTTTATGAAGATGTTGATTTTACTGCGGCGGAGAAGACTGCCGGGTTGGAGAAGATCATATTGGAATTGAACTCGCCGAATTTCGATCAAAGTAACCAGGTATGGCAAACGATGGGCAGTAAAATGGTGCCTTTTGTTTTGTATAAAGTCAGAATGATCGCTATCCTCGATAAGGAAGCGCCGATCATTAGAAGTTCGAGTATTGTACAAGGGATAGATTTGTCGCTATCGAACAAGTAATGCCAATTAGTAGATAAGGGATTCATCAATTTAAGTAAGGGTTTTTCATTATCACCAGTTTAAACCTTAATCAGCGCATGGGAGCTGTATTTTATAAGGTATTGTTTACAGTAGAGCTGCAACACGAATCTAAACCGGGTAAGCTCTGCACCGCATTTGGTCTCGAGCCAACGGAAATGTGCAGGAAAGTTCTGCGCAACTACCGCATGGATTACAGGAGCGAGCCTGGTAAGCTAACAGTTTACTATTCGGGGAACATTGTAATAGAAAATGAAGAGCCGCTGGAGAGTAAAATATTTCCTACTCCCGAATTACCCGATGATACTGAGTTTGTTTTTATCGTTACATTGCTTGAAAGGAACATCATCAATGATACAGTGATACCCGATGAGACGCTTGTTGCTGTCACTGACACCGAAGTTGCCATACCGCAGCGTTTTATCACTACTCCTGTTGTGTCGTTGATGTTTGGGCAGACAGGCGAGACAAGTCAGTATGAGGCCTTCCAGGTTTTTAATAACGAAGACCAGCTGATCTTTCAAAGCCGTATTTCCGTTGATGATGATGGTATTTACAGCTGTACTGCGG
>JAJNBR010000061.1 GCA_021156265.1 Flavipsychrobacter sp. | reverse complement strand
CCGCTGCTACTATTGCAACGAACATGAGATATTGTGGTAAAACTAAGTACTCGCTAATCCACTGATGTTTGAAGCTTTCATTAAAATAATAACCCAATTCCGCCCACGATTCAAAAGGGCGAAGACGCGCGATGAACATACCGCTATGGTATGTATTGTTCAGGTACTGGTTATAGAAATAATAAGAAATCAGGATGCCTATCGAAAGAATGGCAGCGAGTGCATACATGAAATTAGACCTCCGGGTAAAATCATGCTTTCTTAAAAGCCGCTGCAACAACACGTATCCAAGAAACCCGATGAGGTACAGCGCCACAGATGTTTTGATAAGAGATGCAAGGGTAAGCCAACCGATAGTGGCCAGCATCGGTTTTGTACGCGGCTTGTCCAGGTAAATGAGCAAGTAATAAAATGCGACAAATGCTATGGAACACGCAGCAGCATCGGGCAGGTAGTTGCAGGTATAATAGACATAAACAGGCGAACAAAAGATAAACAACGGAGGCACCATAGAGAAAATGAAATCCTTTGTAGCCCGGTAGCCGGCAAGGAACAGAAATAATAATCCTGTACATGAAATAATGACGTTCAATAGTCGGAAGAGCGCACTTATATGATCGCGTCCAAAAAGTTTAGCGCCGATGGCGGCGGTATAACTCTGTATTGGAAATTCAACGCCCGTGATACCATCAACAGGCCATAGATTATGCGTAGCGGGTAAAAAGAAGTTCATGCCGCGGTCATAAAAATTCATTGCCAGCGAAAGCCGGTCGGACTGCGCCCACGCATGTATGCCACGTGGCCACATGTACAGCATTTCATGATAGTATGTACAGCAGAAAAAAACCAGGATCGCTATAAACAAAGCAACACTGAAAAGTGTTTTGCGGTTCATGTGGGTGCTTTATGGCTCTAAAATAGAACACAATATTAAGATTGCGCAGCTTGCTTGAATGGGTGGCGTTCCTCCCAGGCACCTTCCTTTGCAGAACTCCTGCTATTGATGCTCAGCACTCGGTTGCGCAGAATGCCGTTCCTGATGTATAGGAAGGTCGACAAATAATGTGGGCTACAGCCCAGGCGCGCCTTGGCATCAAGCGCAGTACGTCCCAGTATCACTTTCTTTTTACCGAAGCTGAGCGCCTGCTCAATGCTGAAGTATAGGATATTAAAATAGAGTTGCAGACCGGCGTTCCGCTCATAGTCGAACCCAATATAAAACATGTCGAAAACATCGCCCTTGACCCACGCGCTGTAAAAACCGATCATCTCCCCGTTTTCGTAAATACCCCAAATGCGCAGATCCTCTTTGTAAAATGTCTTCAGCTGAACAAGAAAATCTTCGCTTAGCAATCCCAGCCGTATTTGCTGGTTGGCTGTTACCTGGTTGTACAGCCAAAAAAGCTTTTGCTTTTGAGCGATCACCTCTTGTTCAGAAAGTTCTTTCACTTCAAGTTCGTTCCAGGCAGCTCTTATTTTCCTGAACCGCTGGGCATACTTATGTTTCAGCGCCTTCTCGTAATCAGTCATGCCGGTCCAAGAGTCTGGTATTTCCAGTTCCATCGAGATGTCGTTCCGCAAAAAAATAAATTCGGGCGCCAGGTGTTGGAAATAGGTGGCGAGTTCAGGTGCAGCATCTTTTAGCAGCACAGCCATTGCGCCTGACTCTTTTAAAGTAGTATCAATAGCTTGTTTATAACATTGATAAGCATCAAAAGAAGAGAGTTCACTATCCCAATAAAATGAACAGATGTCGTGACGGAACAGGTGACCGGCAATAAGCAGTTTCGGTCGTGCCGCACCTGTAAATAAAGACCACAACAACGACTGTTGTTTGCTGACCAGCTTGTCGTTTATATGCTTTTTCTGAAGCGAAAGTAATTGAAAATAGGCGGCCGCGACCGGTTTATCCTTATCCGATATTAACACGTAAAAGAACCGGATATCGGGAAGCCGGGACAGCTCAGAAACCTTGAGGTGATCGGCACTGAGAAAGTGCCCCGCTGGAATCAATCCATCCCATTCACGCGGCAATTCATTGACGCTCGTAAACAGCCTCAATTCTTGTTTAGAAGTTGTTCGCCTGCACTTTATCACTATAGCGGTTTTTCCATTACAACGTGAGGAAGACCCACTTCTGTGAATGTATCGCTGACAGTAGCGTAACCAAGTTTTTTGTAAAAATCTTCGGCGGTGAGGCGGGCATGTAATATTATTCTTCCCGCTCCGGCACGTTTACATTCTTCTTCGGCTGCTGCGATCATTAGCTGCCCAATTCCCTTTTTCTGATGTGCAGGCGATACAGCCATTTGCCGCAATTTCAGCACGCTTGGTTCATGCGTGGGATGTATCATAACGCATCCAAGAAGTTCTCCGCCTGACTCAGCAATCACGACAGTATCAAGATCATCGCCGCTAAGATCTTCGTCTTTTAGTGACAACCCTATTGGCTGGCGCAACACTTCCTCGCGCAGATCATACACTTTGCGGTAGGCGTCTGTGTCTTTTACAGATATTGTTCTTGTTGTAACTCCGGTCATTATCAATCCAGTAAAATTTGTGTGGTTTGATTCGTTTTTACGGTAAACTCTTTAAGCGTTTCCTGTGCATAGGGTACATTCGGAGTTCGATTGTAGCCCACTTTATAATGGCCTCGCTGTAGCCGAAGGTGTTGCTTGCTTAAATCGCCATTGACGTCCAATTTATAGAACTGCACAAACTGGTCGCCCAATTCGTAGTAGAGTGTCACTTTGCCCACGTTGTTAGTATTATTGATCTGAACAAAGCCGGGTTTTTCCACTTTGATGACTACCAGCGCGTCAAAATCAAGGTCAACGCTTCTGTGATCGCGGGGTTGTGTGCTGATCTCGATATGGTAGTTGCCGGGGTCGTATTCCAGCTCCTGGGTGCACAGCTGCGTAAACAGTGGTCCGGGTTCGAAGTTCTTTTTTACGCGGGCTGAATATTCCTTTACAGGCTGGTTAGGATCGTCTTCGTATTCAAAACGCAGCGATGCTTTACCCACTTGTATCAATATTTTGTTTTTGTTGTTCAGTTTTACATCTACGTTTCGTATAAGCAGGTTGCTTTTACCGGCTACGGTAAGGTTATATACCCCCTCAGGCAATTTCTGCGGTTGGGGGTTGCCAGCGATGTTCACGGTGCGAAAGAATTTTTGCACCGGGGAATTTGTTTTTGGATCGAGCAATACTATTTGCGGCGTGGTTTGATAGAACTTTCCTTTGCCATCGGTAAAGTAGACTTCCAGGGTTGTTTCTTTTTGCTCTTCACGTTCTATGGCGAACTTCGGTTCCTTGGGTTTTGTAGCTGGTACATCTGCCGGCTGTGGCGGGGGAGTAGGTTTCGGCGTGGGCTTTGGCGTTAGTTTTACGACCGGCGCCGGCTTTGGCGGTGGCGGTGGCGCAGCTACAACTACGGGTTTTTCTTCGGGCTCGGGTGTCAGCGGTGGCACAGTTAGCTTATCTACCCTCGCGTATTGCGGTTTTGCAATTGTTTGCTCAGGCAATTTGATGGTGGCGATCCGTCCGGCGTTCAAATACACGACCTGTTCTTTTTGCCTTGTCGGAACGATTACCGGCGCCGGGGGGGCTGCCGGAGGGGCTACGACTACCGGTTTGTCCACAGGATCTGGCAGGGCGCGAGAAACAGAAAGTTTATCTACTTTCGCGTATCTCGGAGGCGGAATTACCCTGTCAACCCCGCTTATCCTTGCGACTTTCGTCGTATTCAAAAAAGTAACGGTTTCTTTTGGCCGTGGCGCTTCTTCAACCGGCGTTTTGATCACCACTTTAGGAACTTCCGCCTTTGGAATTGCCTGACTAGGCGCCGATGCCTGTTCGATCTTTTGGACAGGCGTCTTCAAAAGCAGCATCGGCCGGTACGACTCAACTATCGTGCTTACGGTAACAGGTATATCATTTTCCTTTGCGGTAAGTAAGTAACTGCCAAGGCAGGCGTACTGGTCTCGCAGAGGCGCGTAGTCTACCAGACTAACAATGTATGGTTTGAAGTGTATCTTCCTTTCCAGCAGCGTTTTTACGATATCGCATATGTTGCCGCCGCAGCTTTCACCTCCGTCGGTTATCAATACCAGGCTGTAATTATATTTCCATTGTTCCACCAGGTCATATTCTGCAGCCTCCTTTAGCGAGAAGGCAATAGGAGAAACCCCTAACGATTGCAGCGCGGCGAGGCGCAAACTCATTTGGGTAAAATTATCTCTGCTGAACATTACCTCACGGCGGGTGTCAAAGCAGTTGTTTTCCTGCGCCGGGTGTTGGTGACCGTACACCCTAAGGGCAAATTCCACTTGGTTATTCACCTTATACAGGCTGTCCATAAGAGTGGTAATGATACGGGCAGCTGTTTTAAAGCGGTTTTGATCTTGCTGCCAAGGCTGCAACATGCTTGAGGAACCGTCCAGAACTATCAGGATTCGCGGCTGTTTGATTTCCTGCACCTGTCCGAAAGCAAAGTCCGTACGAACCAGTAACAATAATCCAAAAATCAGAAGGGAAAGCCGCATTGAATATCAGTATATACAAACGTACGTTAATTGACCGAACTGTACCATATATGCGAATAGTTGCAATAGTTAAATAAGGCTATAAAAATCCCGCCACGCCGCTTCTGAACGGGCTACCTACCTAAAAACAACTACCTTTGCCGCGTATTTTTTCATTATGCCAGTTCCTACCCAAACAGTAGAAAACGTTGTTATAAAATTTGCCGGCGACAGTGGTGACGGTATGCAGCTTACGGGCAGCCAGTTTACGAACAATACCGCGTTGATAGGCAATGACCTGTCGACGTTCCCTGATTTCCCGGCCGAGATCCGTGCCCCGCAAGGTACGCTACCCGGCGTGAGCGGTTTCCAGCTCCATTTCTCGAGCAACAGGGTATTTACCCCCGGCGACACTTGTGACGTGCTGGTGGCGATGAACGCCGCTGCCCTTAAAGTGAACCTGAAGGCTTTAAAACCCGGCGGTATTATCATCGCCAATTCAGATGGGTTCGATAATAAGAACCTTCGCCTGGCGAATTATCCTGATGGCGTTAACCCATTGGAAGACGGCTCGCTGGCGGGTTATGAGCTGCACAAAATGGATATCGGCAAGCTTACCCGCGAAGCGCTGAAAGAAATACAATTGGGTACAAAAGAAAAGGAACGTGCAAAGAATATGTTTGTACTGGGCTTTCTTTATTGGCTGTATAACCGCGACCTCGACAATACAATTAGCTTCCTGACCGATAAATTCAGCAAGCGTGCTGAGATCCTGGAAAGCAATGTCAAAGCGCTACAAGCCGGTTACAACTACGGCGATACAGTAGAGGCGTTTACCACACGTTATAAAGTAGAAAAGGCAAAACTGCCAGCAGGCAAATACCGTAGCATCACAGGTAATACCGCACTGGCTTATGGCCTGGTAGCCGCCAGTCAAAAATCCGGCTTACCAATGTTTCTCGGTACTTACCCAATTACGCCCGCATCAGACATTCTTCACGAACTGTCCCGATATAAGAATTTTGGCATCCGTACTTTCCAGGCTGAAGATGAGATAGCAGGTATCACCTCTGCCATTGGTGCCTCTTATGGCGGTAGCCTTGGCGTTACCAGCACCTCTGGCCCTGGTATGGCCTTGAAAGCGGAAGCCATGGGCCTGGCAGTAATGTTAGAGATTCCGCTGGTGATCATCAACATCCAGCGCGGCGGCCCATCTACCGGCTTGCCAACCAAAACAGAACAAAGTGATTTGCTGCAAGCATATTACGGCCGAAACGGCGAATGCCCGATGCCGGTTATATCAGCGTCTACTCCGTCAGACTGCTTTGATGCTGCTTTCGAAGCAGTGCGTATAGCGGTTCAGCATATGACCCCGGTGATCCTGCTGAGTGATGGTTACATTGCCAACGGCGCCGAGCCATGGCGTTTTCCACAGAGCGCAGACCTGGAAGAAATCGTTGTCAACTTCAAAAAACAACTTGCCCCTGAAGAGGGCAAATTCCTGCCTTACATGAGGGATGAGAAACTTGTACGTGCATGGGCGGTACCCGGTACGGCCGGACTGGAACACCGGATAGGCGGACTAGAGAAAGAAGATATAACCGGTAACATTTCTTACGACCCTGATAACCACCAGCACATGGTGAAGACCCGCCAGGCGAAGGTAGACCGCATAGCAGATTACATTCCTCTGCAAACTTTGGATAGCGGTCCGGAGCAGGGAGATGTACTGGTGCTGGGCTGGGGTTCTACTTACGGCGCCATCAAAAGCGCAGTAAGCGAATTGCAGGCACAAGGCAAAGCCGTGGCACATACGCACCTTCGTTATGTTCGCCCTTTCCCACGCAACCTTGGTGAGATACTGAGGAACTATAAAAAGGTGCTTATCCCTGAGCTCAACAATGGGCAGCTGGTGAAGATCATACGCGACCAATATATGATCGATGCGGTGGCCTATAACAAGATAAAAGGCGTCCCCATAACGAGCACAGAATTAATAAAAGAAATAGGCGCTTTATTATAAGCGCCTATTTTTTATAAAGTCGTTTCGTCTATTACATACAGCGGCCGGTCGCGCACATTGTTAATGATCCGGCTGATATATTCCCCGATAATACCCAGCGACAAAAGCTGCACTCCACCAAGGAAGGTAATGCTGATAATGGTTGACGCCCAGCCGGGTATTGCCGTTTTACCGACAAAGTAGCTGTACAGTGCATACATCAGTATCAGGAAAGAAACGATGCAAACGGCAAATCCGAGTTTGGTAGCCATTTTCAGCGGCGAATCGGAAAACGCTGTGATACCGTTGAAGGCCAGCCGCAGCATTTTCTTGAAAGGATAATTCGTAGTACCGAATTTTCTTTCATCGCGTTCGAACATCACATACGTACTCTTGAATCCCAGCCATGCTATCTGACCCCTTATGTACTTATCGTATTCCTTCATTCGCTTCAGATAGTCCAGCACATCCCTGCCTATCAGCCTGAAGTCACCTACATCCAGCGGTATCTCGAAAGAAACCAGGCGGGCCATCAGGCGATAAAACATTTTTGCCGTGAACAGTTTGAAAAAAGTTTCACCTTTCCTCTTAGAGCGTTTGGCATATACCACTTTATAGCCGGCAAGGAACTGCTCATACATTTCCTTGATCAACTCCGGCGGATCCTGCAGGTCGCCGTCTATCGTGACGATAGCTTCGCCACGAGCTTTGTCCATGCCTGCCGAGATGGCTATCTGGTGACCGAAGTTTCTTGAGAAGCTAACATAATGTACCCGGTCGTTGCCTTGACTCGCCAGCTTCAGTTTTTCCAGGCTACGGTCCCTGCTTCCATCATTTACAAAAATGATCTCGTAGTCGGGCGTAACGCTGGTAGCAGCATTTACCATCCGCCTCACCAGCTCCTCAATGATCTGTTCTTCATTGAATACTGGTACAACAATAGTAAGCTTTATGTTATCAGTTAGTTCCATTTACCTGGTAAACTCTCAGTGTATTAAACGAGTCAATGACCCGTGTATTGTAATGTGTTGCAATATACTGCTTTACGGGTTCCTGATACGCAATCACCTTCTCTCCGCCCGTGAGGGTCTTATAATTGATCCAGGGTATCGCTTTTCCTTTCTCTGCAAGACGTATCTGGTACCATTCCATATCTGCCTGGTAGCCTTCATAGGCTACTGCCAAACCTGATGCATTTCGCTTACCTCTAAACACGTCTCTTATATAAAACGATATGCTGTCATTCTCCTGCGACCAATCCTGGTAGCTCGGGTACATGTTCTCGTGAACTATCTCATAATAGGGGAGCCACGAAATTAATATGATGAGTACCACCACAACTATTTGATTAATTACGGGCTTTGTACTGGGAAAGTCGAGTATGGCCCTGCAAACAATATAGAGACCTATAGCTGTCACAATTGCAAAAAATGGGTAGCAGGCCATATCGTACCATGCATTTTTTGTTTCTCCGAGGGAAACAACGGCGAAATAGCACACTCCAGCCAGTACACTATAGATCGTAAGCTGGTGAATAAGCCTGTTGATTGAGAAAAACCCTAGCACAGCGCCCACGAACATCAGTACGAGCCAGCGAACAAATGTGCTGGTTTCTAAGTAATGGTAGTAGAACGTATAGTCAAAGCCAGGACGGTCTGTTTGCAGATAACGGCCGCCAAATTCATTCATCCTCACCTGGGCGATAAAACCCGGACTGCGATACTCCCTCAGCAAATAATATCCGACCCCAAACAATAAGAAAATAAAGAGGGCAATATACAGGTGTTTATTTTTTAGCAGCGCTAAAAGCTGCCTGCGATAAACGGTGTATATAAAAAGTGCGGGCAAGAAAAGCACAGCCGCTATACCCTTTGTAAGTACGCCGAGAGTAAGTGTTATAACAGATAAATACAGGAATGTCGTTTGACGCTCGTCAACAGAAAGAAAGTAGTACAACACGTGCATTGTCGTAAACATCACCATCAACGAATCATATTCACCGGTGCGTGTGCCGTGTTGCCTTACATACCCTTGCGATGTAACCAGGATAAGGCATACAAGTATTCCGAGCCATGGCTGCGCAAACTTTTTGATAAAAAACCAATACAAAAAAATGCAAGTGCCTAATGCTGCAAGAGGTGATACCATGCGAACGGATAGGTCATGAACTCCAAATAATTTCATGAAAGCCACCTGTATCCAGATTAGCAAGGGAGGTTTTGTATTCCACAGATCCGGCCCCCAGCCAAACGTTGTAATGAGCCAGTTGCCTGACTTATACATTTCATAGGCATTTATCGCTACGCGCGATTCATCCCATAGCCTTATAGGGTAGTAACCAATATTACCAAATAGCGGATACGCTACTACCAGAAGTAAAATGAAGAATCCTGTCGTTGCGGAAATTTTCATGCGACAGCAAAATTAGTATTCCTCTACAAAGGTTCTATACGTTGTCAGATTTACCCGGCCCATCCTTCGCGGTCGAGACTACGGTATTGGATCGCTTCGGCCAGGTGCTCCGGTTTGATCTCCTCGCTATCGGCTAGGTCAGCTATAGTTCTCGAAACCTTAAGTATCCTGTCGTACGCGCGCGCAGATAAATTCAACCTGTCCATAGCAGTCTTTAAAAGTGTTTGACCGATAGTATTTATTGTGCAGATCTCTTTCAATTGCTTGCTGCTCATTTGCGCATTGCAATAAATCCCTGTCTCCTCGCCAAACCGTTTTCCCTGTATCTCACGGGCTTTGATCACACGCCCCCGGATTGACTCACTCGGCTCGGAGGTCTGCTTTGAAGACAGCTCATTGAATGACACCGGCGTCACTTCCACGTGCAGATCTATCCTGTCGAGCAGTGGGCCGGAAACTTTATTCAGGTACCGCTGTACCATGGGCGGAGCGCAAGAGCATTCCTTCTCCGGGTGGTTGAAATATCCACAAGGGCAAGGGTTCATTGAAGCGATGAGCATAAAGCTGGCAGGGAAGTCGATACTCACTTTTGCGCGCGATATAGAAACCCTTCGTTCTTCCATTGGCTGCCGCATTACTTCCAAAACGGTGCGTTTGAATTCCGGCAGCTCATCGAGGAACAGCACTCCATTATGTGCCAGGGATATCTCGCCGGGTTGCGGCATACCTCCGCCGCCAACCAGCGCCACATCGCTTATGGTATGGTGTGGCGAACGAAAAGGCCTTTGCGCTATAAGCGATGTATTGAACGGCAGCTTTCCTGCCACTGAGTGAATTTTGGTTGTTTCCAATGCTTCGTGCAGGGAGAGCGGCGGCAAAATGGTGGGCAGTCTTTTTGCCAGCATCGTTTTACCTGCGCCGGGAGGACCTATCAGGATAGCATTATGCCCGCCTGCTGCTGCAATTTCCATAGCACGCTTAACATTTTCCTGTCCTTTTACATCGCTAAAATCGAAGTCAAAATGACTTTGCGCATCGAAAAATTCTTCGCGCGTATTTACGGTTACAGGTTTTAGTTCTGTTGTCTTATTGAAAAAGCCTATTACTTCTGAGATATGTTCTACACCGTAGACCTCAAGGTTATTTACCAACGCTGCTTCACGCGCATTGGCTTTGGGTAATATCAGTCCTTTGAATTGTTCCTTTCGCGCCTGGATAGCGATAGGCAACGCACCCTTCACTGGTTGTAATGAACCATCGAGCGACAATTCGCCCATCATAATATATTGATTCAATTGCTCAGAAGGAACCTGGTCAGTCGCGGCTAGCCAGCCAATCGCAATAGGCAGGTCATAGGCTGCGCCTACTTTTTTTATATCTGCAGGTGCCATGTTCACCACCACTTTCATGCGGGGTCGCTCATAGCCAACATTTTTGATAGCAGATATGATACGTTCAATACTTTCCTTCACCGCGTTGTCAGGCAAGCCCACAATAACGTAGGCCGGTTGCCCGCCGGGGGTGTCTACTTCAATGGTGATCGTTATAGCGTCAACACCATGCACAGCGCTGCCAAAAACTTTAACTAGCATAATCTCTGGAAATCCGCTATGAAGATAGTATGCAAAGGGCATAATTATAAAAAACGCCGTTATTTTTGCCCTATGAGCTCAATCCTATTTACAACTGACAGTGGCGTAGCGTATATCACGCTCAACCGTCCTGATAAATTCAACAGCTTTAACCGTGAAATGGCCCTGGCCTTTCAACAAGCGCTCGACGGCTGCGAAAGCGATGAGGCGATACGCAGTATTTACATAACAGGCAGCGGTAAGGCGTTCTGCGCCGGGCAGGATCTGGGAGAAGCCATAGACCCGAACGGCCCGGAGCTGGAGCAGATAGTTCGCGAACATTATAACCCGATCATTCAACGACTGCGCAAAATAGAAAAGCCAATAGTGGCGGCGGTAAACGGCGTTGCTGCAGGAGCGGGTGCCAACATCGCTTTGGCATGTGATATAGTACTGGCAACCAACAGCGCCAGCTTTATACAGGCATTTAGCAAGATCGCCCTGATACCCGATAGCGCCGGAACATTCTTCCTGCCGCGCCTCGTGGGCATGCAACGTGCGCTGGCACTCACTATGCTTGGCGATAAGGTTAGCGCCGAAGAGGCCGTAAACATGGGCATGATCTATAAAAGCTTTGCAGATGATGTGTTTGAGGCGGAAACCAAAAAGATAGCGGCAACACTCGCACAGATGCCGACAAAAGGTCTGGGCTTAACAAAACGCCTGATGAACGAGTCGTACAGCAACAATCTCGACCAGCAGCTGGCGATGGAAAAAGAGCTTCAGGTGCAGGCAGGCGTTTCAGAAGATTTTAAAGAAGGCGTAGCCGCATTCCTCGAAAAACGAAAACCAGTTTTTAAAGGGAAATAAAAAAGGGCTGCAATGCAGCCCTTTTTCTTTATGCAGTCTCCAGTACTGGCAATGGCCTCGGCTGGTGTTTTTTCATTTCAGTCGCGATAGCACGAATGTGATCGGGCGTGGTGCCGCAGCAACCACCCACTATGTTTATCCAGCCCTGGCTGGCAAACTCGCCTACCACTAATGCAGTATGTTCAGGCGTTTCATCATATTCACCCATGGCATTAGGTAAGCCGGCGTTGGGATAGCAGCTTACATAGCATGGCGCAATGTTCGCCAGTTCTTCTACATATGGTCGCATTTGCTCTCCACCAAGCGAGCAGTTCAGGCCGATACTCAATGGTTCAGCGTGAACAACCGATATCATGAACGCTTCCAAGGTCTGTCCACTCAGGGTGCGACCTGACGCGTCAGTGATCGTCCCTGATATCATTACCGGCACCCGTTCTTTTTTTGTATCCCGGAAATAGTTATTAA
>JAJNBR010000309.1 GCA_021156265.1 Flavipsychrobacter sp. | reverse complement strand
AGCTAAGGATAAGTATGTCGGCACGTCGCAGCTCAACCGCATACTGCAGGAAGAGATCATGGCGATCCTGACCGAAAATGCTTCCACCGAATTTGAGAGGTTTGATATACCTGCCGGCAAGAAACCATATGTAATACTGGTGGTTGGCGTGAACGGTGTAGGCAAGACAACTACCATTGGCAAACTGGCGTATAATTTCAAGAAGAACGGCAAATCGGTACTGCTTGGTGCAGCCGATACCTTCAGGGCTGCAGCCGTAGACCAGCTAACCATCTGGAGCGAGCGCGTGGGTGTGCCCATAGTAAAGAAAGACATGGGCAGCGACCCCAGCTCCGTGGCCTTTGATGCTGTAGAAAGCGCCATTGCAAGGGGCAGCGATGTCGTGATCATTGACACGGCAGGCCGCCTGCACAATAAGAGCTACCTGATGGAAGAACTGAGTAAGATCCGTCGCGTAATAGCCAAGAAGATACCTGACGCGCCGCACGAAGTGATATTGGTACTTGACGGAAGCACAGGCCAGAACGCTATTGAGCAAGCCAAACAATTCACCGCTGCGACCGATGTGACTGCCCTGGCCATTACCAAACTGGATGGCACGGCAAAAGGCGGTGTAGTATTAGCTATAGCCAACCAGTTCAAAATACCTGTGAAGTACATAGGCGTAGGCGAAAAAATGGAAGACCTGCAGATCTTCAACAAAGCGGAATTTGTTGACAGTCTTTTCAACCTGGAGGAAGCCAACTAAACCGTTTGCTGGTCGCGTCGTTTCTTACCAAGTATCGTATCGCGGAACAGGTATAGACACCCGATCACAAAAGCGAATACATTCCAATAATGATAACGGAAGTCTACGTCTATCTGGTAAACCAAGAGTGTGCCGAGGGTAAAAGCTATGGCAGACAACTGTGCCAGCGCTAATATCTTATGCAGATAATATTTTCCGCGGGCGTATTTAACTACGAACACCGCAGTTAGTACTGTATTAGCCAAAAGCCAGAACCAGCCATCAAACATGCGAACTTTATCCAGCCTGGTCCACAAACCCAGTAAACGCGTGGTCATTTTGGTGTGGCTGTCATCGATGGGAATACCCGGATGTCTCACCACATATATCGAAGTATTCTTGTATTCCAGCGAGGGCAAGCGCCTTTTTATCTTCAGATAGTATAAAAATCCTTCGAACCTGTTTTTGAGGTACAACCCGGGGTGCTCCTTAATTGCTTGTTTCCAGGCCCCGGCTACACAATCATTGTTTTCATGATCGGGCTCGGGTAACATAAGCACATTATCGTAAGGCCAATAAATATGATCGATGGTGGCCGGCGAATACATGCTGTCGATCTTGGCTTTGTTGTAGCCTTCGAACGATGAAATGCACGCTGGCATGTAATCCTGGCCGCTTAATTTCGAAACCCCAATGATATCCAGCAGCCTCAGTTTATATTCAGGAAAGACACGTTCGGTATGCAGGAAATGGTAGGTACCAATATAGTATAGCACAGGTAGTATTAATGTCAGCACCGCTGTTATGGCTAGTTTACGAATCCTGGGCATGTACTGCGCGAAGTACAACTCCACCCAAATATATAGCAGCGGTACAACCGCAGGTACCGCATTGGGCCTGATGAAAAATCCGTAAGTGATAAAGCCCAGAGAGAACAGTTTTGCCCAAAATGTCTTCGAGCCAGTCAGCGCGCTGTTGGCTAGTATAACTGTCGCAGTACCCCATGCAAGAGCAGTATGCGTGTCTTTCATCAGGTACTGGGGGATGAAGATCATTACCACTGAGCTAACCAAGCCCGCGGCCAGCGTCAATTTATTGGTGACATTTTTAAGCAGGTGATAAAAGAAAAGAAAGTACCAGGCCATCTGGAAAAAGTACAGGCTGAAAAACCTGCCGGTAAACCGTAACAAGTAGTGCCATAGATAAGCCATCCAGGGGGCATGCCAGTCGTTGTATTTGTGATCCTGCGCCTCAAAGAACTGGTTCCAGGTATCTACATTATAGGAACCCGGGAAGAAATTTCCGAGCATCCATACAAACAGGAAAAGCAGTGAATATTTAAGAAAAGGTTTATCAGAAGACATAAGCGTAAAACTGCGGATAAAAGTACAATTTCAATTGCATTTGCCTGCATTGGTTTATCATTGACATCCCGCGGCTACAGGCAATTGTGGGAGTGACTATTTATTTCTTACTTTTCGGCAATGAAAAGTTATGTAGTGCTCATTGTGTTGGCGGCAAGCGTGGCTGCTGCTACGGCGCTGCATGGCTATAGAACAAAACCGCCCGCTGAACCCGACAAGATCAGCCGGTCGCTGGAAGGAGCACGGAAGTTACTACCGCCCGGCAGTCGCATCTCTTTTAAAGGCGAGGCTGCAAAATCTGAACTGCTCTCGTGGGCCAGGTATGCCATGGCACCGCATTTCCTGGACGCCAGCAACACATACGACACAACGCTTACGATAAGATACCTGACAAAAAACGATAGCGTACTCCTGCTGCAGGAAAACTCCCATGGCATATTCTGGCAACAAAGCGATTCCGTTTACCACTATTCACTCAGCACCGTACGTAATGCAACAAAGTAGCAGGTATATACTATCCATCGGAGCAGGCATTGGCTGCATCAGTATTATCTACTTTCTTTCACTGATAGCGCATTTGCCGTTTGGAGTAACGGGCTTAGTTACCGCCGTTACATTGTTCTTTCTGTGCAAATGGATCTGCGCTACGCCTTTCGGCGAGCCGGAACGTTTTAGCAAACTAAGTGTTTATGCCATGGCTGCGGGTGCATTCATACTTACCAATGAAGCAATGGACATAGCGCAAAAGCATGGTGTATGGGACGCCTGGGCCATCTGGAACCTGAACGCTAAATACCTTACTTATCCTGATAACTGGCAGAACATGATGCTCAATACTCAGTTCTCCCACCCTGACTATCCTTTAGCGCTGCCGGCCACCGTAGCCTTTTTCAGCCGGCTGATAGGTCAGTTCAGTCATCTCGTGCCGTTTGCCGTTGCTTTTCTGATTACAATGTGCATACCTGTGCTCATTTTTACAGAGCTCCGTAAGAACAATCTCCTGGTCGCCGGCATTTTGTTGCTGCTATTTGCCACCAATGAATTTTACCTGATGCAGGGAACCTACCAGCTGGCCGACACCCTGCTGGCGTTCTATTTCCTCTGTGCGCTGGTTTGCATCAATCACCACGAAGAGGATAAGCGCA
>JAJNBR010000308.1 GCA_021156265.1 Flavipsychrobacter sp. | reverse complement strand
TCGCTGCAATGGCAGGCGCTTAAGGTATACCAGCAATTATTGTCGCTGCATAGCAGCGATGCCATTCCCGATGCATTTATTGATGCTGACCTGCACCGGCTTGAATTTGTGCACCGCGCGTCCATACTGCCTGATAGGAAAGAGTTATACATAAAAGCGCTGGAGAACATCGAACAGAAATACAGTAACCATCCGCTGTCGGCACTGGCTGCCTTTCGGGTGGTCCAGGCGATGTTGGTAACGGAAACTACAACGTTGGATATCGAAGGGCGGTATTCCAGGCCCAGGCCTAAAGCGGGCAATTACCCGGAGGTGAAAAAAAGGCTGGAGCAAATAGTTGCTACATTTCCCAAAAGCGAAGGAGGCGCACTCGCAGGCCAGTTGTTAGTAACTATTGAGCGTAAGGAATTGTCTGTGCAGGCTGAACAAGTTGTATTGCCAGGTGAGCCTTCAAAAGCTGTGGTGATGTATAGGAATACACCAAAGTCGTGGTTCCGGGTTGTTCCGGTAGACATTGAAGAATACAGGATGGCCTTTCGGCGCGGCGACCGAAAATGGCGCGAAACGTTGCTAAAAACTAAACCCCTTAAAGCCTGGAGCGAAAATTTGCCTGGCACGGAAGATTATAATACACATATCACAGAAGTTAAGATCGACGAGCTGCCATTAGGGCTTTATGCTATCCTCGCGAGCTCAGATGAGAAATTTTCTACCGAGCAAAATATTATCAGCTCTGCAGTCTTCCAGGTTTCACGATTAAGTCTTATCAGCCAGGCGAACGGGGGCTACGTACTGGACAGGAAAACAGGTGAGCCTGTCGCCAATGCAAGCATTGAGTTTTATGAAGAAAGCTACAAGAACGGGCGATATGAACTGATTGTCGCTCAAAATGCAAAATCGGGCAATGACGGCGCATTTAGCATTAGCCGCAACGACGGCCGGTACAGTGCATTCTCAGTTAGGAAAGGTGATGATGTCATTTACCTGAATGAAAGCCTGCACCATTATAGCGAGCAGCGCGAGCAGCCTGCCCAGACCCGTACATTCTTTTTTACTGACCGGTCTATTTACCGGCCTGGGCAAACCATTTATTTCAAAGGTATTATGGTGCGTAGCGAAAAAGAAGGAAGAGTTAATAATGTTTTGGCAGGTGAGCAGACAGAGGTGATCTTTTACGACGCCAATGGTCAAAAGATCGGTTCGCAAAAACTAACAACGAATGAGTTTGGGTCAGTGAGCGGTAGCTTTACAGCGCCTGAAGGCGTGCTGACCGGCACTATGCAGATAAGCAACAACAGCGGAGCAACGCATTTTTCAGTGGAAGAGTACAAGCGGCCCAAGTTCTCAGTCGCATTTGATACTATTAAAACCGCCTATGCACTGAACGAGAAGATCACTGTTGGCGGTAAGACGCTTGCATATGCCGGCAATACTATAGATAATGCAACGGTGAAATTCCGCGTAATGCGGAAGGCTCGCTGGCCTTATTGGTGGAGTCATTACTACTGGGGTATGCCTGTGAGCAATGAAATGGAGATAACACGGGGAACCGCGTTGACGGATAAAGATGGAAAGTTCACCATCAACTTTACCGCAATACCCGATAAATCCATAGACCCTGCTTCGCTTCCTGTTTTCAACTACACGGTATATGCCGATGTTACAGACATTAATGGTGAAACGCGCTCCGGCTCGCAAACGATAAGCGTAGGATACACAGCCATAGTCCTATCTGCGAACATTCCTGAAAAAGCCCGTCCTGCCGACCTGGATACAATAACCATCGTCTCTCAAAACCTGAACGGTGGATTTGTTCCGGCGACTGTGGTTGTGCGTATTGACAGGCTGCAACAGCCGGCAACACCCTTGCGCAAGCGCTTGTGGGCAACACCGGATCAACACCTGATGGACTCGGTAATATTCAAGCGCTTTTTCCCGATCGATGAATATAGGAACGAAAGCGAACCTATGAATTGGCCGCGTGCCCAACGGGTTGCAGAACGGACGATCACCACAACAAAAGAGGGACAGGTTATCTTTCCACTTTCAACATGGCAGGAGAATGGCTGGTATGCGATAGAGCTGGAAACAACCGATAACAGCGGTAAAAAGATCACGGAGAAGAAATTTGTACAGGTGTGGGATGGCAATAACCAAGGTTTGATATCAGATCCGCTGGCAGTTATTCCTCAGCTGCAAACTGCAGAGCCCGGGCAAAAGCCAGAAATACATGTGGCCAGCGGGTATAAAACTGCGCACATCATCCAACAGGTGCAACGCCCCGACAAGGATATTATAACTACAACACTTGACTATAGCGGCAAGCCTATCAACTGGAGTACAACAATAACCGAGGCTGATAGAGGTGGTATACAGTTGAAACATGTTATGGTAAAAGAGAACAGGGTATACGACCAGGAGTCTACGATCAACGTGCCTTATTCCAATAAGGAACTGAACATCAGTTGGGAAACGCATCGCGACAAGCTGCTGCCGGGTGCGAAGGAAACCTGGACTATGGTAGTGCGTGGCAGTAAAAAAGAAAAGGTTGCTGCCGAGATGGTGGCTGCTTTATACGATGCTTCGCTCGATGCGTTTCGCCCGCATAAATGGGCCATAGATGGCTTATATCCTGTGACGTCGCGAAACTTGTATTGGGTAGCACCCGGTTTTAGCCCCGGGGGCAACATGGAGCTTGCCCAGATCAATAACACCCGTTTTTATAATTACGAAAAGCGCTACGACGAGTTGGATATCCCGGGCTATGCTGGGCGTATCATGATGCGTCGCCAGAGCCTGGGAACAGTGTATGACGAAGTGGCCGCCGCAGCGCCTGAAGCTGTTCGCAGTAAAGCTGCTACAGGGAATGCTGTAAAATTTACCCCTCCGCCAGTTGCCCAGGATGGATTATTGATGACAATAGATCGCGAAGAGACAACTCCGGCAGCTACGGAAGTTGCAGCACCTCCGGCTCAAAATGTGTCCCTCCGCAAAGACTTCCGCGAAACGGCGTTCTTCTTTCCGCAATTGAAGACAGACGAAGAGGGCAACATTCGCATGGAATTCACTCTTCCGGAAGCGCTTACTGAATGGAAGTTGATGACGCTGGCGCATACCAAGGACATGAGTTTTGGTATGTTCGATGGAAAAGTGAAAACGCAAAAGGACCTGATGGTGATGCCGGGACTGCCGCGTTTTCTGCGCCAGGGTGATGATATAATTATTAGTTCCAAGATCAGCAACCT
>JAJNBR010000307.1 GCA_021156265.1 Flavipsychrobacter sp. | reverse complement strand
ATGTGGATAGCGCCATCCTTTTGGGTGGCGTTTTTGTTTAACACAACGCGGATATGAAAATACTTTAGCGTGCAGTATTTTGTTGCCATGATCAGGGTCGTTGTTTGTATCATATTGATCGTATGTGGCTACGTGGCTGCCGCGCAAGACTGCAAGGAGCTTTTAGAGGAGCCCTGGGTGCGTATGGAAAATGGGGATAAAATACCGGTTGAGTCGCCCGATGTATTGTATCAAAGACACCGGACAAAAGTACTGACCACCGATAGTCTGACAGGGGAGGTATACGCCAACGGTGCTCGCGGACGAATATATCTAATAGGCGATATTGCGCCGAAATTAAATTATGACAACTTGCCGGCATCGGATGACCGGGTTGATTTTGTGTTTGCCGATAGTGTTGTGATAAGCCATACTATGCAGGTAAGCCATGCTTACTGCTCATTTGTTGTGCTGCTCCATGGCAAGCGGCGTGATATCTTCCACTCGCTGAAACGGGCAAAAGGCGATACTTTACTGCTGCAAAAGTTACTTGCAGTGCCAGTGGCGCAGGTTCGGTTTACGGCGATGGGTAATATTGATAACAACGGCAACTACGATAAGCATTTGCCAATACCTGTTGTTGCTAATGTGGCGCGTGAAGAGGCCATTAAGTTAATGGAGGCATTGCGATGCCTGGTATCTAAGCAATCGAATTTCTATTAGACAGGATGCTTGTTTTTGCTTCATCTGTTTTCGCAGTTCGCTTATCAGCTGCATGGCGCTGGTTGTTTCGCTGCGCTTCACAAAGGCGCCGTTATATGCTGGGCTGCTTTTCAATTATCATCATTCCGGCAATTCCTGGATTCCACAAATTCTGGTTCAGACAAACAGCAAAATCAGTTTAATCTCGACTTCCCGATAGCTATCGGGACTGAGGTTCCGACAAAAAAATCTCCATTTTTTCTCCCGTCTATAATCCCTTGAAAATCATCCCATTAACTACTTTGCTGCCGCCTTTCGTGTAAAGCCTGCTTTAATAAAAGTAAAGTATACTTGTATTTTTGGAAAGTGTGCTTTACTTTTGTGTCAGAAATTGATCTTATACTAAGCAAAAACACCACACTCTCGACGATATGAAAGGAATGAACATCATGTACGGCTATCAAGGCAAAATTTTCGGAATGATCCTCGCAGGGGTTGGCCTGCTGACACTGGTCGTACAAAAACTCACTGGCTTCACCGTGATGGCAAAATACGACAGCGCCCAGCATTTCAACATACTCCTGGTCATTACTATCATGGGTATGTTCACCATGATGTTCAGCAAAGAGAAAATGGAGGACGAACGCGTGCAGGCGGTGCGCACCAAATCGCTGCTGTATGCATTTATGTTGACCGCCGGTGTGCCGATAGCTTATGCAATGACCCTGTCGCTGCAGCCGGAGAGTATGATAGATGCGCAGGTAACCACCACTGCCGATGTACTGGAAGAGGCAAGGTTGCTGATGTTTTACCCGGCGCTGGGCATGGTGCTTTACCTCATTATGTTTCACGTGGGCTTGTATTTCGATTCGGTATGGGATTATGAAGACGAAGCCTGGTCGCCTAAAACCATATTCCAGCACAGGCGAAATAAGCTGCTGGTAATAGTAGTTTCCATTACTGTTTTATTATTGATGTTTTTATTGATCAGATAGGCGGGGCTTATACATGAAGAACACGATAAAAGTAGAACGGGCGAAATTGGGTATATCGCAAACACAACTGGCAGATAGTGTGGGTGTGTCGAAGCAAACGATACACTCTGTTGAATCGGGGAGGTTTGTTCCATCAACCGTACTTGCATTAAAGATCGCGCGCTTCTTTAATGTAAAGGTAGAATCGATCTTTGAGCTGGAAGAATCCGACCTGGGTAGTAAGTAACAAAAAAACAACATTTATTATGAAAAAAATTACAACCATAGCGTTGCTGGTATTACTTTGCCTCAACCTTCATGCACAGGAAGCTGTGCGCGGCCACCTGCTGGTGACCTTTAAAAACAATGTAGCCGTCACAGTCGATGCACTCAACCAGCAATGGGGCTGCACGGGAATGCGCTCCCTGAAACGTGGTGGTGACGTGTACCTGCTCACCTTTCCCGGAAGCGCAGACATGGCGCAACTCATGGCGGCTTATGAAGCCAGCGGATTGTTCCGTAGTGTGTCGCGCGATTATGTCTGCAGCATTGCCGGTACGCCGAATGATACCCTGTTTGGCAAACAATGGGGTTTGAACAACGATGGCAGCTTTGGTGGTGGTCATGCAAAAGCAGGTGCCGATATCGATATGTTGCGGGCATGGGATGTAGAGGACGGAGATTCGTCGGTAGTGGTGGCCGTCATCGATGCAGGAGCAAAGATGGATCATGCGGAGTTTGCAGGGCGACTTTGGGTGAACAAGAACGAAATACCCGGTAACGGACTGGACGATGACAGCAATGGCTATACCGACGATACACTGGGTTGGAACACTACCGACAATACCGCCAACCTTACCGACGACAACGGCCACGGCACACATGTGATGGGCATACTGGGTGCCAGTGTCAACAACACCACAGGCTATGCCGGTGTAGACCAGCATTGCAGGCTGATGGTGATCAAAGCTGCCAACCATCAGGGGCTGTTCATGTATAGCTGGCTGGTAGAGGCGATCTACTATGCGGTAGACAACGGCGCCAATGTTATCAACCTATCTGCTGGCGGAGCTTATGATATACAGGAGCTGGAAGATGCAGTTAACTATGCTTACGACCATAACGTGTTGCTGGTAGCGGGCATGGGCAACAGTAATTCGTCGAACAAATTTTACCCCGCGGCTTATGCTAAAGCACTGGCGGTTGGCGCTACCAATGCGCTCGATACTACGGGCTACTTCAGCAACTACGGCAGCTATATTGATGTAGTGGCGCCGGGTGTTATGATATACGGCCTCTCGCACCTGAGCGATACAGCGGCCGGTGTTTTTTATAACGGCACCTCGCAGGCTACGCCGCATGTTACTGGTATTGCATCGCTGCTGCTGGCGCAGGATAAAACCCGCACGCCCGCACAACTCACGTCGCTGATACAGAACAACGCCGAAGACCTGGTAGGCACCAGCCGCGATATAGCAGGCTGGGATAAATACTACGGCTACGGCCGCGTGAATGCCTACCGCGCACTCACCAACGAAGCCCTTGGAATAAAACAACAGGATGAATCAACGCAGGCGATTGTGTATCCTAATCCGGCAACGGGACAGGT
>JAJNBR010000306.1 GCA_021156265.1 Flavipsychrobacter sp. | reverse complement strand
TCTTTTCGGGAAATATCAAAAAAGCCTTCGGTTAATTCCACCTTCTTACCCTCTGGATTAAAGGCTTGAAATTCAAAACTACCTGCCACAACATTGCTATCAAATCTCGAAAATTTCACAAAACCTGGAGCGTCCTTGGTTTTA
This sequence comes from Flavipsychrobacter sp., assembly GCA_021156265.1. Classification (GTDB taxonomy): domain Bacteria; phylum Bacteroidota; class Bacteroidia; order Chitinophagales; family Chitinophagaceae; genus Polluticoccus. The sequence continues at coordinate 3,128 of JAJNBR010000306.1, read as the reverse complement.
TAGGTATTAATAGCAGCTCCCTGTCCGGTATAGTATGTACCTAAGTCTTTGGAATCTTTCTCAGAAAAACTATACGCGACGTTCAACTTGATGTCCGCAGCGTATAGTTTCATTTCTATATCGTCGTCATAGTCTGTATCATCTGCAGTGATAAGAATGTACTTAGTGGGCGAACTTATATTGAAAAATCTACCCCGTCATGCCTTGTACTACTATGCTTACCTCGATATATATGAACTTCGCCATTTACCTTACAAGCCAGAATATTCGCTCCTGTTTCTGTACGCGCAGGCATTTGTGGCCCTGCAGGCACAACGGGTTCCTTAGCCTTTTTACAGCCAGCTACCAGCAAACAATAGAATGCCGCAAGTACAATGAATTTCATCAGGTGATTTTTAAGCCTTAGTAAAGTTACACTTCCTGCGAAAACGGCAGCGTGCGGTGTTTAGCATATTCCGCATTAAAAGAGACGACACGGCGTACCGCCTTGCAAAAACCACTAACCAGGGCGGACCATTTTGCATTTTTTGCAAATCAGGCAGACAAACTAAAGGCCCCGCATTACCGCAGAGCCTTGTGAAAACAGAAACTATCTACTTATTAAGCATAGGCCACACTGCTACCTTGCACCGGTGCATTCATAGCCAGTTTCTTTTCGTCCAGCTTCTTGTTTAGCCAGGTTGATCCTTTCAGGTAGTTAGTCAATGGTGCGTAAACGAACAGCACAGTTCCACCCTGGATGGTATTGATCAATGGCTGAGCGATCTGTTCAGGTACTGCCGGGCAGCCCCAGCTGCGACCAATGCTACCGGCAGCTGCACGTGCAGCATTTACGTACTTGGCAGCGTGTACTACTATGGCACGGGCCAAAGCGGAGGTGTTAAATCCCTGATCCATACCATCCAGGCGCAAAGACCTGCCGTGTTTACCAACATAGGTATCTTTTGTTACGTAGAAGCCTAAGCTACTCTGGTGGGAGTCGTTGATGTCTGAGAATTCCGTTGCCATGGAACCACCTGAACCTTGTCCGTGCGCTACCAGGTCATTAAACACAACCTTGTTATTGTTCAGGTCGATCACCCAGAGACGCTTTTGGCTGGAGGGCTTAGAAAAATCAACCACGGTCAGGATATCTTTCTTCGCCGGCACTTTACCTGCAGCCTTAAGGTTCATATAACCGGTATAGGCTTTCTTAAACACATCAAAGCTCATTTTGTTGACGTTGCTAAAATCGATCCTGTCGTAAGCCGATTGGATCAGCTCATCAACACCTGTACCCCAATTTTTGAGCGCTTTCGTATGTGTAAGCCTGTCAGTTGTAACATCGTCCTTCTTCAGCAGCGACAGAATCTCCTTGAAATGACCCGATCTCAGCATGGCAACGGTCGCATCGAGGCCGGTTTTACGATTCGGGTAGTTCCTGACACCCTGCACATTATACACGGAATCTTTAGTTCCCGGAATATGCACGGTGCTATTGAGCGGGTTGTTTTTTGCCTGGCCATTCTCGTGCTCCTTCCAGGTCTGCAGAAAGTTAATTTTTTCCGGGGTCTCCCTGATCCCCAGTTGCTTAAGGAGGGCCTTGTAAAAACCCTGGTCAGTATTGATGTCAATATCAGATTCGGCATCGGCATCGCTGCTCTTTTTCTTGGATTTATGATACTTCTTATTTGCCTTTGCCGCATAAGCTGCTTCGGCCGCAGCCGACTTCTTAGTCTCGATGTTAGCTTTGGCGGCTGTAAGCCCTGCTATTGCTATTCCTAACGTCACGATCGCCTTTCTCATAAGAATCATCTATGGTGCATAACAGAGGTCACTAATTTTGGGCCAAGACCAAGCTCATCTGTTGTTAATTTCGCTGAAAATGAATCGTATGAATAAGTGGTTCAAGCCCCCGCGCTTGAACCGGCGGTTTTTTTTTAACTTACTTCAAATTTTCAATGTGACATACGATACAGAAACCCTCAACAAGCTTGATTCGACCAAGCTGATGGATATTGTGAAGAATTACCGCCAATATGGATTAGAAGAAACTGTGAAAGTCAATTCGATTGCTATTCTTGGTGAAAGAGGCATTAGCACTGAGGAGCTTGCAATGGGAGGTACGCTGTCTAATCATACTTATGACTTAGCCGACGAACTGTACCGGTCTTTCAACCGCAATTCGAAGATTTCCATGATAGCGTATACTTTGTTGGTGACCCTTAACGTCCTATATCCTATACTATTTGGGAATACCGGCGAATTTTACCTGGCTTTCAGGATCATTGCAATTGTAACTGCGATCGTGTATATCGTTCATTTGCTGAGATCCTTTATGAACCAGGATCGATTTTACAAAATAGCGGGAGATAATTATGGGGCAAACGGTGCGGTTATCTATTTCCTATTTGGATTGCCATTTTACATTTTCGCCTTCGTCCTTGTCCGTAGCCAGATGAAGGATAAGATGAAAGAGATAAACTAGCTCTTCGCTAAAACAGCCACGAGAATGCCGGCAAGTATATCAACTTGTAAATGATGTTATTCGCGTACAATGTCGAAGAAACCTTCTGTTATATGCACGGTATCATTGTTTTTATCAAATCCATGATATTCAAAAGTCCCGGCTCCTACGGTATTATCAAACCTCGTGAAAATCATATAGGATCTGGTACTGTCAACCCAATAGGTTTTATAGCTACTATCAATATTGTATTGCGAATACCTATAAGGATGGTTATCCGATATCTTATACTTCTTATTGGTTAACGGGATATTCGCTGTTTCGCTAGTTACGTTTATATGCATGTCTATCCCATCTCTATACAACTCGGTACCATCGGCATATATTTCTACAGTTCTGCTGCTATCTGCAAACTTCAGTTGATAAACATGCACACCATCATGATGAAGCATCGTAGGCTTCCCTTTATACAAATGCGGCGCTCCGTTCACTTTACACCAAAGTATATCGGCCCCTGTTTGGGTTTGTTGGGGCTTATCTGTTTCTGAAGGCTCGGCTGTGTCCGACGGTTTGCAACTGCCAATGAAGAGAAGGACTGCAATAAGGCTGAGGTGCTTCACGGGATCATGATTTGTTATTCAAATTACGCATTCATTCCAGAAAACATAGTTTATTCGGACAC
>JAJNBR010000060.1 GCA_021156265.1 Flavipsychrobacter sp. | reverse complement strand
CAGTCTGTCATTATACTCATCCTTTGTTTCATATCCCATGTTGACAAAGCTGATTTCGTCTTTTACCTTCCATTTTCCATAAAAGACAGTGAAATCTTGAGCCTTACAATTTGAAAAAACTAAAACGGCTAAATATAATAATCTGATAGCTTTCATATAAATGTCAGACTAAATTAGGACAAGCACATGCTTTCACCAAATACAAACAAATTATCGTATATTTGCTATAGAAAACCCCAAACACATGAACCGCTCACGTGTGATACTCCTATTCCCGATATTAGTCCTTACAGCCTGCGAAGGCTACCGCTGTTCGGTGGGCACAGTCAGAGATGCGCAAAACCACCTGCCGCTAGACAGCGTTTACGTAGAGGTATTAACCCATGGTCACGAAAAGGCCTATACCGATTCCACCGGTACGTTCTATGTCTGCAACCATATGAGTGGTTGCGTACCTGATTGCAAGGATATCGTCGTGCGCTTCTCAAAACCGGGATATGTACCGCAGGAGATCAAGAACCTGGACTCAGCAGATGTACTACTTGTTAAAGAATAGCGACAACAAACGAATAACTATATACCATGAAAACTCTATTATCCATCATCTCCCGGACAACGCTCGCGTTAATTGGTCCCCACCGCGCGTCAATTAGGCACAAGGGGCCCCGTCTGTAAACAACCGAGCGATAGCGAGTTCGTGAATGCCTTTGAAAAGACATTAATCAATGAACAAATTGAAACAGATTGGCCGCCAAACGCTAGACAGGCGTGAATTTTACCCGCAGGCAAAGGCGTCATTGTTACAAAAAACACCCTGTTTGAATGCCTCAAAACTGTTACAAAACAGCTACGTTGGAACAAATCATAGTCATCATGCAATCATCCTTCATCATAGTTCTGACACCAAAACCGACAACAATCGGCAACAACCGAGCGAAGCGAGCTCATGAGCATACCATTGAAAATCATTAATCAATGCGAATAACACCCGGGACTTTGACGGTATGGCTCCAAATAACAAACAAAAACAAACAACACATCTGCTTAACCACCATCTGTTTAAGACCGGCTTTAACCTATTAATCACACCCCGGCTGTCCTAAATCCATTTAATACCCGTACCTTTGCGGCTTATTATATAAAAGTTCTTTAATTAATGATCACATTTTCGAGCCTCTCCCTGAGAGAGGAATTAACTCGTGCCGTTGCGGACCTGGGTTTTGAAACCCCAACGCCCATCCAGCAAAAAGTAATCCCCCATCTGTTATCTCAACCATCTGACATAATTGGCCTGGCTCAGACAGGTACCGGCAAAACCGCCGCTTTTGGACTTCCGCTACTGCACCACACTGACGTTGCACAAAAACATGTGCAAGCCCTGGTATTAAGCCCTACACGCGAGCTGTGTATGCAAATCCAGGAGGAATTTAAAAAATATGGCGCTCACATGCGTGGCCTGAAGACCACTGCTGTATACGGAGGCGTGCCCATCAGCGGCCAGCTTCGCGAAGTAAGAGCCAACCCCCAGATCATCGTGGCCACTCCCGGCCGCCTGATAGACCTGTTGGAGCGCAAAGCGCTTTCATTGGAGCAGGTTCAGTACCTGGTACTGGACGAGGCCGATGAAATGCTGAACATGGGCTTCCGCGAGGATATCGAGTTCATACTGAAGAGCTCGCCTGCGCGCGAGTTCACCTGGCTGTTCTCGGCTACCATGAATAACGATGTGCGGAATATCGCCAAGCGTTACATGACAGGCTGGAAGGAGTTTTCTGTGGGTGGTGCCAACGTTACCAACGAAAATATCGACCACCAATACTACGTTACCAATCATCATAACCGTTTCGAGACCCTTCGCCGCCTGCTCGATTTTACACCGGGTATATATGGTATCATATTCACCCGTACCAAGCAGGATTGCCAGGACACGTCGGAAAAGCTGATGCGCATGGGCTACCATGTTAGTCCGCTGCATGGCGATATGGACCAGAAAATGCGCAGCAAGGTGATGGAGCGCTTCAAAAGCAAGGCCCTGCAGTGCATAGTAGCTACTGATGTAGCGGCACGCGGTATCGATGTGAACGACATCACACACGTTATTAACTACGAACTGCCGGATGATCCTGAAGTGTACACACACCGTAGCGGCCGTACAGGCCGTGCGGGCAAGTCAGGTATCTGTATGTCGATAGTTAGCCCCAAAGAAATTTCAAGCATACGCCAGATAGAGCGCATCGTTAAAGCCCGCTTCATCCGCAGCGATATTCCTGATGGTGCTGAAGTAGTGCGCAAGCGCCTGTTCCACTACCTGGAGAAAATAGAAACAGCTAAACCAAAAGGCGATTTCGCAGCAGTTTACCAGGCATCCATCCACGAGCGTTTCGAGGAAATGGACAAGGACGAACTGATACGCCGCCTCATTTGGTTGCAACTGAAAGAAACTATCGATGCCTACCAGGACGCCGAAGACCTGAACGCAGGTTACGAGAACAAAGGTGGCAGCAAAGGTGCAGGCAGCAGCCGCACTTCGGTACGCCTGTTCATCAACCTGGGTATTAAAGATGGTATCACTACCCCCGACAGGCTGATGCAGTTCATTACTGAATCTACCGATATCGAACCGGGACTTGTAGAACGCATTACCGTGCGCGACCTGAGCAGCTTCTTTAATGTAAGCGCCAGCGCGGCCGAGTTCATCGTCACTACCCTTTCGGCCAAGAAGTTCAAAGGCCGCAAAGTGCGCCTGGAAGAAGCAGAGCAACGCACCGGTGGCGACAGGCCTGAGCGCAGCGGTAGCGGCGGCGGAGACCGCGGCGGCTATGGCGGCGGCAGGTCGTACGGTGGCGGCGGTGGTCGTGGCGGTAGCCGCAGCGAAGGTGGCAGCGGAAGCGGCCGCGGTAGCTATGGCTCACGCGAAGGCAGGGGCGGCGCAAAAGGTTCAGGCAAAAGATATTAGGAAAATCCTAATAAAAAGCTTGGCTGTTTGGGCTATTAACAGTATTTTGCACTCAAATTGGAACGTGTATGAGGCTATTGATACTTACTTTAATGTTCATGTTTGGCTCACTGGGAGCAATTGCCCAGGATCTGATCTCGGCTACCGGTAATAGTGTCGCGGCTAATATTGAAAAAGCGGCCATCGACGTAAAAGACGGTATTGCGAGCTACTACCACGACAAGTTTGAAGGACGCCAGACTGCTACTGGTGAGATCTTCGACAATGACAGGTTTACAGCCGCGAGCAACCAGTTCAAGCTGGGCTGTTATGTAAAAGTGACCAACCTGAGCAATGGCGAAGTGCTCTATGTACGCATCAACGACCGCATGGCTAAGTCTAACACCCGGGTGATAGACCTGACCAGCCTCGCAGCTAAGAAACTTGAATTCCATAAAAAAGGAATTACAAGGGTTAAGGTAGAGATCGTACCTGCATCGGAAGCCAAGCCAGCTATCATTGCCCAGCGCAAAGCAGCCGGCATACCCGACAACAGCAAACTGTAAAAGACTGACAACACACAACATCATTCAAAGCCTCCTTTAAGGAGGCTTTGTCATTTGCTGGCATCCCCATAGTGTCAAAGCTATGTTAAAGGATTTAGGGTGAAAACCACCACAATACGCTGAAGATCAGCCACATGCACCCCAATCACACCCCAAACTGAGCAGTTTGGTTCACACCGTTTTAACGGGATACATTACACTTTAAACCTATACCGGCTAGGTTTAGAGCCTATTTAGGGGGACCTTTGCAGTGCACAAAACGATAGAGATATGAGGAAGTTGATAACGAGCATTTTAGTAGTAGCAGCAGGTCTGGGTCTTAATCAGAATGTGGAAGCCCAAAGCAGGAAAATTACAAATCCGGTGAAGGCGAGTGGTATTGCCAGTTATTACCATAATAAGTTTGAAGGCCGCCAAACCTCTACGGGCGAGATCTTCGACCAGGATAAGTTTACTGCAGCCAGCAACACCCTGAAACTGGGTGAATATGCCAAAGTAACCAACCTGAGCAATGGCGAAGTAGTATATGTGCGTATCAACGACCGTATGAACGCGGCTAATAAACGATTGATCGACCTTACAAGCCAGGCCGCTAAAAGCCTGAAGTTCCAGCAAAAAGGTATCACCAAAGTACGTGTAGAGCGAGTATCGGCCTCTGAGGCTGGTCCGCACCTGCTGGCACAACGCACAGCTGCTGCACGAGGCAACAGGCTTTAGTATTTAGTTCCATTTTTATATAGAAAGGGCTCCCAAATGGGAGCTCTTTTTCATTTCAGGCATTCGGACTTATCTTGCCTCCATGATCCTTGGTTCCATATACATAACCCAAAGTGAAGGCCGCGGCAAAGGCGTGTTCACCAACAAGGTCATCCCGGCCGACACCGTTGTTGAGCTTTCTCCTGTGGTAGTCATGAGCGGCGAGGAACGCAAGCTGCTGGACCAAACCTTACTGCACGACTATATATTTGAATGGAACCCGGATGGAGCCGCGATGTGCTGCATGGCGCAGGGTTATATCTCGGTGTACAATCATTCATACACGTCCAACTGCGAATACTTCATGAACTATGAGGATAAAACTATTATGATCAGGTCGGTGCGGGACATTGCCGCCGGCGAAGAGCTGACCATTAATTATAATGGTGACTGGGATGACGAAAAACCGGTTTGGTTTGAGACTATTTAATCTGACCTTTGTTCATTATATCTAAACTATCTGCTATGGCCTGGGAAGAAAAAGACAATGCCCTTTACCAAAGTTTCACTTTTAAGGATTTCTCGGAAGCCTTTGCCTTTATGACAAGGGTAGCCCTTGTGGCCGAAAAACAAAACCACCACCCCCGCTGGACCAATGTCTGGAACAAAGTGGAGATGTGGCTGAACACCCACGATGCAGGCGATGTGGTGACGGAGAGGGACAGAAAGTTGGCCCTGGCTATAGATAAACTAATAGGACAATCAGCTTAATCAGACTCCACTCTATACACCGGGTATCTCATATGCCCTGCCTCATAGTGCGGTGAGTTCTGGTAAACGAATTCCAGTTGTGCCCTTCCGTCACTGGCGAAAGCTGCATCCAGGTCTTTTCGTTCCTGCAGCATTTTTACCAGCGCCGGATTCTTCTTTAAAATTTCTGCGGCTTCATCTTCAAACACGTAATCGCTGAAGTACTCCTTCTGCTGCAGTACTGCATCGAAAAAGCCCCAGGCAAAGAAAGCATCGGGCGCGGTTGGCTCCAGTGTTTCTATGAGGTAGCGTTTAGCGCGTTGCTCCAGCGGAATGATATAGTCGCCCTTCATTAGTTTTAATTTTTTCACGTCATTACCGGCTTGCACGTTCGTGTGCAGGTAGTGACCTTCGTAAGGGCGTTTGGCTGTTTCGTAAGTCAAAATGGTATACACCCGGACTTCCATCACGGTATCGCGTTGCAACTGTCGCATCTCAACCCCGTTCATCTTCAGTCTGTCTATCACTCTACCCCAGCCCTGCGGTATCACATAGGCCTTCGGCGCGGAGATCTCCGACTTCGCGTTATACGTATTGTAAAACGGTATTTGCTTTGTATAAGGTTTGCTGCGGTCGTAGTACAGCCTTGGTTGTCCTGAAACCTCGCTTGGTTTGTATCCGGCTTCATAGCCTTTGAACTGTATCGTTGATGGCTGTGTTGTATCTACCGACCACTCCAGCGTAAACGCCTGCTCCTTTAGCATCGTCGCCCTGTCCTGTTGCCTGGTTGCTTTGATCTGTACAGCATTTTCCGAGGCTATTTTTATCAGGCTCAACATTAGGGCATAGGTTGCTTCTACCCTGTCTTTGAACGGCTTTAACATATGCGTCTCCGGTACGAAGCCGTAGGTCTGGAACAGCGATGTAAAGCCACTGGCAAATCTTGGCCCTTCGTGAAATGCGATCCAACCCTTGTCCGGTGTATGCCCCCAATGGTTGACATACGGCACAAGGTCGTACCCACGCTTTTTCATATCGGCATAGATAGCCGGCTCCAGCTTTTCGTTCAGGTATTTGCCCATGCTACCGCCGAGCTTGTTATGCTGGGTAGAAAGCAGGGTCATCACGTGCTGGTAATCGGCGCCATTACTGACATGGTTGTCGATGAACAGGTCCGGGTCCAGCTTATGGAAGAGCTGCACTAAGCTCTGCGTTTCCTTAGCGTCCAGCTTGATGAAATCCCTGTTCAGGTCCAGGTTCTGCGCATTGCCGCGAAAGCCATACTCTTCAGGTCCGTTCTGGTTGGTGCGGCTGACACTGTTGCGGTTCAGGGCGCCGCCTATATTAAACACGGGCACTACCGCCAGCATCACGTTATCGGGCAGTTTAACCTTTCCTGAGGCTATATCGCGCAACAGCATCATGCTGGCGTCGATGCCATCCGGCTCGCCCGGGTGGATGCCGTTATTGACAAGGATGACGAGTTTGCCGCTATTTTTCCACTCTTCTATATTAAAACTGCTGCTATTATTGCACAGTACCACGTGCAGCGGGTACATCACATCAGTAGCGCCCACCTCCTGCATCTTTATTGTTGAGTATTTTTCATCCAGTGCCTTATAGAAATCAATGGTTTGACTATATGTTGCTGAGCGCGATCCTTTGCTCTCTTCAAATACGGTCAATTGCTGACCCTTGGCAGTAATATGAACGATAGACAATAACAGGAGCAGCTTTTTTATCATGGGTTAAAAATACTACTGAAGAACTGTTTTAACTAGTACTGGCTGAGGTAGTTGATAAGCTTTAAGTTTTATTTAATCAGGTTGTTAAGCTGTTTAACGCTTATAATATATGGCTGGCACGTTCTTTTTTACCTCTGGTGTAGAAAATGGAAATGTTATGAAAGAGGAATTATTGGCGCGATTGATTGATGAGACGTTTTCGAAGATTGCATGTCCTTTGCAGGGTAATGGTGTGTACGCGGAGATAGAAAAGGCAGTTAGAGATGCTTATACGCTTGGAAGTAAGACTCAGGAAGATATTATTTTGGAGAATGTGATACCTACATCTGCTCCTGCACAAAGGGCTTAAGGATTGTTTGTTTCATACGAATGCAGCCGGGACCACCTGTTAAAACGGAGTCCCGGCTGTGCATTTTAAGGCAATGGCAGAGATCGTCAAAACACGGCAGCGGCACTATGTGCACAAAAAGCTGAAGCGAAAGCTCTACATCTACCTGGCGATCTTTTTCGCCATGCTCATCGTTTCGCTGTACGATATACTGATGGGCTATATCAATGCCCTGCAGGCGGCGGGGGGATGGGCTATCGGCATGCTGCTGGGGTACGCATCAGGACGCATGTCGAAGATCTTATGGCATGAAGAGGAGGAGCTGGTAATAGCCAAACGCGATACTACGGGCGTTATTATCCTGGTCATCTACCTGGCGTTTTCGCTTAGCCGTAACTGGATACTCAGTCATTGGATTACCGGCAACATGCTGACAGCCCTGGTCTTTTGCATGATCACAGGGTCCCGTTTCGGCAGGATCATCAGCGTACGGAAGAAAATAAAAAGAGTGCTGCGGGAGCAGGGTATTACTTAGCCTTTACGAAAAACACAGGCTGCTCTTCCTTCGGCGCGTGCTGCTTTACAAATCGCTTGTGAGGTGCAGGTTTATCAAAGTTGTTGCGGGGCATACCGTGGTTATACTTTTGGCGCATGCAAGATGACATACCTACAGCAATACACAACAAAACCGCAACAGTAGTAAAACGTTTCATACGAAAAACTGATTCTTTGCTTAAAAATAATGCAAAAACCAATAACTAGGTAGTGCTTTAGCGAGGGGCTATAAAACAAGCCGGAAAACCGTTTTCAACGGGCTTAGGCACTGCTGTAAAACCCCTCGGCGGCCGGTTGCGCGGACCGGGACAACTGGTGGCCTCCCGCTGGCCATAACAGGAGCTAAGCAGGGAAACAGACAACAAAGCCAGGAAAACAAGGACAATACGCACAGTTCAAATTTATTGCTAAAATACTGCAATCCATAAGCTTGGGCAAATTTGCAGGTCATCCTAATGTCAATCTCTTCTGGAGCAGTTCAAATCTGCACTAAAAAAAGCAATCCTCCGTTAATAACAAAAGCACCTATTTTTTGCTTTGTCATAAAAATGTTAATAGGATAGTTTTTACCCAACTAAAGCGAGACAAGCAAGGTCTATATAAGCAGTGTTTCATTTACTTCTATTTAAGAATGTAAATAATTAGCCCGGATTCTTCCGGGCTTTTTCTTTTCTGTTTAACTTGGTCCCATGACCTCAATCCGTCCTGCAACTCTTGATGATGCTCAAACCGTCCGCGACCTGGCGGAAGCTGTGTGGTGGCCCAGTTACCGGCCTATCCTCACCGAACCGCAGATAAAATATATGCTCGACACGATGTATGATCTCGACAGCATTAAGAGCCAGATCGTTACCGGCGAACAGACCTATCTTTTGCTACTTGAAAACGACATTCCCGTAGGCTTCGCGGCATATGCACCCCGCCAGGAAAACCCAGCTATTTATAAGCTGCATAAACTGTATTGCCTGCCCGAAACCAAAGGCCGCGGCTACGGCAGCCTACTGCTGGATGAGGTAGAAAAAGCCGTGCTCGCAGCAGGTAAAACGGTATTAGAGCTAAACGTCAACCGCTACAATCCCGCAAAAAATTTTTATGAGAAGAAGGGATTTGCTACCTTGTATGAAGAGGACATAGACATTGGACAAGGTTACCAGATGAACGATTTCGTGATGCGAAAAGTGTTGCGGTAACCCTGGCAGCACGGATAAATTAAGTCCTCGGCATACTTCTTAACCATTTGCTTATGTTTATCCGATCGTTCACACCGGTAATTGCGCTTATTGCCATAGCGCTGGTACAGTCGTCTTGCAGAAAAGACAGAACAGAACAGGTAGTTATCTCTGACACCACAACGCCCCCGCTTACAGAGCAGGAAATTTTGGACAAGGTGCTTAATCTGCCTGCTTCTACCTTCAACTATACGAATATTAGCACACCCCCTTATCTGAACAATCCGGGCATTGCAGGAGCCAACAATACTCCGGCATCCAACCCGGTAACAAATGAAGGCGCAACGCTGGGCCGCGTGCTGTTTTATGACAAAATGCTTTCGGCCAATACCAGCGTTGCCTGTGCGTCATGCCATAAGCAACAAAATAGTTTTAGTGATCCCCTCCAGTTCAGTACCGGTTTCGATAATGGCAAAACAGGACGGAACTCGATGAGCCTGGCTAACGCCCGTTACTACCAACCCGCCAGCTTTTTCTGGGACCAGCGAGCTGCTACACTGGAAGAGCAAGTACTGATGCCGATACAACACCCGGTGGAAATGGGCATGACCCTTGATAGCGTTGAACACAGGCTTGCAAAACAAGATCACTACAAGATCCTGTTCAGACGTGCCTTTGGCGATACGGCGGTGACCCGCGGAAAGATATCCATGGCGTTGGCGCAATTCGTGCGCTCGATGCTTTCTTTCCAATCGAAGTACGATAATGGCATTGCAGCACTCGGTCATCCGCCCGCCCCTAACGATGTTTTTACTAACTTCAGCATGCAGGAAAATAATGGCATGCAATTATTCCAGCAGCATTGTGCGCGTTGCCACAACACACCATTACAAATAGCGCCACAGGCCCGCAATAACGGATTAGACCAGGTATATGCAGACAATGGTGTAGGCGATATAACTAAGAACGCAGCTGACAATGGCAAGTTTAAAGCGCCCTCGCTGCGCAATGTTGCGGTAACAGGCCCTTACATGCACGATGGCCGCTTCAGCAACCTGCAGCAAGTGGTGGCGCATTACAACAACGGCATCCGCAACCATCCCAACCTCGACCCGAGCCTGCGCACACCGGGGCCAAACGGGCAGCCTCTGCGCCTGAACCTCACACAAGTGCAGCAAGATGAGCTGGTAGCCTTCCTGAATACATTGACAGATAACCAATTCCTGGCTGACATTAAGTACAGCGATCCATTCAAGAAATAACAACCGGTCGAAGTATCCACTTCGATCCCATCAACTCAGCGTACGCTGGCATTAGCGCTTGCGTTTTATATAAATATTTTTTAAGTTTATACAAATCGCACCATTATGAAGAAGCTCTTATCTGTCTTCTTGTTCCTCTCAGCTTTAATGCCATTATTCGCCGGGCTCACCGGTCTCTACGATCACAGGCAAATGCTTACCATGTTCAGGATCGCCGATGGCCCGGGCAGCCTCGAGCTGGTTACGATCATTGCTGTTTGTTTTATCCCTCTTGCCTTCTTACAATTCATAGCCGGCTATTGGACGTGGAACGGGCACTGGCACGGCATTGTGCTGGCCAGGTGGGCGGGAGCGCTGATACTGTTTGCGGGTATCACCATGTACGTTGTACTGGGCCGAGCTGATATTGCAGGCGCAGACATAATAAAAGGAGCGATCATTTTGTTGCTGGGCATGCTGGTTCGTAAGCACAGGGAAGTACCGCACACCGAGCTAACGCCAACCGTTTAAACCATTAAAGATCATTTAGCTTTAAAAACCACCGGAAGCGTGAAGTACACCTTCACGGGACGTCCGTTTTGTTTGCCCGGCTTCCACTGCGGCATCGACTTTACCACGTTGACAGCAGCCTCCTCGTATGATGCCGGCCAACGCTTACTGCCAACCCTTTCCACATCTGTGATCGTTCCATCGCCCTGAACCACGAACTGTACGTTTACCCGTCCGGCTATAACCGTATCGGTAGGTAGCTGCAGGTTTTGGGAAATGTATTCGTTCACATCATATGGCGCCTCGGGCATCTGCTCAACGTATTTAAATACTTCCGTTGGCGGCGGCGGTTCTACCAGGGCCTGTTCCTCTTTTCCCTTAGCATCCCGGACGGGTTCTGCTGATGGTACCGGTGGTTGTTGCGGCCTGATATGATCTTTGAACTTCACCAGTTTCCCGTCTTTGAAGCTGCCCTCCATTTCCAGTTTTTCATTCCCGTCCCACACCTTCCACGTGCCGACAGGCACGTTGTCCTTAAAATACATTTCGATGGCCTTATTTTTCGTTTCGGCATTGAGGTAAATAAATTCGCCGTCCCATATGGATCGCTGCTGCAGCTCTTTCACGAATTCATCCATCTGGCTGACAAAACGATCTACACCCGCCAGTTCAGCATCGCTATAGTCTATTTTACGACGGCTCCCCATGTTCCACCAGTCATTATCCAGCCGTTCATCTTCAGAAGATCCATCTCTGCGAAAGCTTTTGGTGATATCGCCATATAGAGTATCAAGTTGCGCCTGGGTAAAAGCCTTGTAGCTTTCCGTCACCAGGGGTTGTTTGGCCAGTCCGTAAGTAAGCCATTTACCATCGGCCATGCCATTCACGAAGCTTTTTTCAGCAACCAGCGTACCGTCGGTCCACCAGTAGCTGAACTTACCGTTCTTTACCCCACGGCTGTAATTACCCTGGAAGGCTTTCTCGCCGGTGCGGAAATAAAAAGTACAAATACCTTCATACTCCTTCGACGGGAACATATTCATATACAAGTCGAGCGCACTCAATTCACTTTCACTGGAATAGTATAATTCGGTGGTGTCAAGCGGCCCGGTGAGATCGCCCGGTTCATCTGTTTTCCAGGCATAGAAATAATCGCCTTCAAACTTTTTAGCACCATTGGAGTAATAGTCGACCTTCTTTTGGGCAATAGATTGGTAGCCGGCAACAGCGAGGATGGCAAACAGGAATAATCTTCTCATAGGTCTGGGCCGGAAGTTAGCTGCGGCTAACCAAAGGTAGATAACCTATATCAAACCAATAAAGTTGAATATATCAGTTAAAAATCGTATTTTTGCTATGGTTTATTTCGCCGGCTTACTGTCCGGTTTTAACCATTTGGCAATCACCAACTGCGAAACTTTTCCGATAAGCCGACAATAATCGACAACAAAACCCAACACACATGAAAACAAACAACTATACAGAAACTAAAAAAACATTATGACCGTAACCGACTGATTCACAAGAACAATCGGG
>JAJNBR010000059.1 GCA_021156265.1 Flavipsychrobacter sp. | reverse complement strand
ACCGATACCACGAAACGGAGGTTGGCCTTAACCAGTTTCTCGAGGGCACGTTGATCGCCCATGTGTATTTTCTGGGCAAGCGTGGTCTCTTCTTCCGGGGTGATCATTGAGATTTTGCTGATCTCCTGCAGGTATTTTTCAACGGCCTGGGAGTCACGGTTGGTGATTTGGGTCGCAATTTTAAGCTGCCTCATATTAAAATCTAATTATAAAAGTGTACGATCAATACTAATAGACAACAGAATCGAAGAAAAAGTTTGTTTTTTTAATCCAATTCCCCTAAACATAAATCTGCACAAAATACGTTCCAGTTTTTGGCAGGTTTTTTATATAAACTGCCAACAATCGTCACTTTAACGTGAAAGCCTTATGCGTATTGTCTCTTGATCGTTATGGATATATTCTATATCCCGATAGGCATTGTGCCGTGTGCAAAGATTTCAGTTGAAAGCGCCGCAAAGTTACTGAGCCTATGTCAAAAATGCTACCTTTGCGCCACAAATATTCCACAATTTTAACATTTCTATGCAAAAAGACCTGTACCAACATCCTGACTACTTCCTGGTAGATGAACTTTTGACAGACGAGCATAAGCTGATACGCGATTCCGTGCGTGCCTATGTTAAAAAAGAGATTTCTCCCATCATCGAAGAATACGCTCAAAAGGCTGAATTCCCCAACCAGATCATCAAAGGCATGGGTGAACTGGGCTGCTTCGGTCCCTTCGTGCCCCAGGAATACGGCGGTGCGGGTCTCGATTATATCTCCTATGGTATCATGATGCAGGAACTGGAGCGGGGTGATTCGGGTGTCAGGTCTACCGCGTCGGTACAGGGTTCGCTGGTGATGTTCCCCATCTATAAATTCGGTAGCGAAGCGCAAAAACATAAATACCTGCCCAAACTGGCTACAGGCGAGTGGATGGGCTGCTTTGGCCTGACTGAACCTAACCATGGTTCTGACCCGTCCAGCATGCTGACCAATTTTAAGGATGCCGGAGACCACGTGATCCTGAACGGCTCAAAAATGTGGATCTCCAATGCACCTTTCGCCCAGGTAGCTATCGTGTGGGCTAAAGACGAAGCGGGTGAGATTCATGGACTTATAGTAGAGCGCGGCATGGAAGGCTTCTCAACTCCCGAAACTCATGGCAAATGGTCACTACGTGCATCAGCAACCGGCGAGTTGGTATTTGATAATGTAAAGGTTCCTAAAGAAAATATACTGCCGGGCGTTAAAGGACTGAAAGGACCTTTAAGCTGCCTGTCGAGCGCCCGCTATGGCATCGCATGGGGTGCGCTGGGTTGTGCTATGGATTGCTATGATACGGCGCTGCGCTATTCAAAACAGCGTGTTCAGTTCGGCAGACCTATTGCAGGCTTCCAGCTTACGCAGAAGAAACTTGCAGAAATGATCACCGAGATCACTAAGACTCAATTACTTAACTGGCGTCTCGGCGTTCTGCGCGACCAGGACCGCGCTACACCTGCCCAGATATCTATGGCCAAACGCAACAGCGTTGACATAGCATTGAAAGTATCGAGGGAAGCACGCCAGGTATTGGGTGGTATGGGTATCACCGGCGAATTCAGCATAATGCGCCACATGATGAATCTTGAATCTGTAGTGACCTATGAGGGTACACACGATATCCACCTGCTCATTACGGGTATGGATGTGACGGGTATCAATGCATTTAAATAATCAGTTCCCGAAAAATAGTAATACAGAACCACTCTTTTGAGTGGTTTTGTTGTTTACACGACCTTCTCTTTCACTTTGCCATCGCTCCATATCATGAGCCCGGACATAACGTTCATGCTCAGGACGATAGTGAACCATAAACCGAAGTATCGCCCCGGGTTGTGATAATGATCCTCACCACGCAGCCAATCAAAATAATCGTCGCCAATGGCAAGGATAAGGTACAGGGAAACCAGGAGACAGACACAGCCCAGAATAAGATCCAAATTCTTCAATTTATGCCGATACTGCAAACCAAAGGCAGCGAGGAATATAAAAGCGATGAGCGCTCCCCTCCAGTTAATCGTGATATACTCACCTTCGACCACATTGTACAGCGATCCGATAAAACACCATGCACCAAACACGATGAAGAAAAGAAATGATATTTTTCTTGCCAACTGGATAGGTCCGGGTGTTTTTATACCGTGAGATAATAACGTTTTACTATGTGCCGCTATTGCCTTTCTCCAGCCGGCTCTTTGGGGCCAGCTTTGTTACTTGCAAAACTTGAGATTGTATTGCAAACCAAGACTAAACAATACGCCTTGTGAGAACCGTGTATAATTCAGGTCAACCTCGGAAGTATACGGCGTTATAGTTTGCAGCTGCATAATTCCATAGATATTGCGGTAGCCTACTTTGTGTGTGACACACGGTTCAAAAGTAAAGATATTGACACCAAACGCCGAACGGTTGACAAGCATAGGCCGTCCCGCAGTTTCATTATCCGTTTCGCGGTACAGTAAATGCTCAAAACGGTTATACGACGCCCGAAACGATGCCGCTACTGAATAGGTTATATCGTAAACACCCAAACTATTGAAGTAGCCAAAGGCGAGCTGCAAATAAACTTTATGGTACCGGGCGCTGACATCGTAATCAACCTTCCTGTCATTCACCAGCGAAAATGTATTGGACTGGTGGCTTTGGTTGGTATTGTAGCCATAGCCGGCAAACACCTCGTACCGCCAGTGTGTATTTTTGTTGTAGCCGTAAGTGCCTACTGCACCATCGTATATCCTGATGCCGTCGCCGATGTTAAGGTTAGTTGCACAAGCCAGTCGCGTTACCGGGTTATATGCAGCCTGCAGTTCCACATGATTGGCGCCCGGATAGACCATAAGCATGATGCTTCTGTTACTGTCAAACAGCGGCACATTCTGACTGACGGGAATCTGCAGCGAACGGACAGCGCAGCTGCTAAGTAATATTGCAATTAGGGCTAGAACGTAAACTCTATGCATAAACAAGGATGCAGTATAAAGCTATCAAAATTTGTGCATGCTGCTAGGAGGATTGGCCATCCCGTTTTTGCAACCAGGCCTCCATATGCTCTTTCTCATTAATGGAAACAGCCACCTCTATCTTCCATTTATCGTGTTTATCCAGTCGTAGTATATAGTTGTAATCGCAGTTGTATACTGGCTTTTTGTCCTTGTCAAAATATTGCCAGTTCAACTTCACCTTGATGATTCGGTCGGTCCAGGCACGTTTGCTCCAGACATCGGGACGCACATACGTAATGCCGAACTGCTTATAAAAGCCAACGCCCTGGTTGAAAAGCCCTTCCAGTTTGCTGGCTTCAGTGAATACCTCAGCCGATTTATCATCTAAAAAAGTGCACGGGAGGGAGTAGTGCTGCGCCATAGCCTTCGTGTCGAAGTTCTCTAAAGCTTGAGCATATGATTCAAAGAAATTATTCACGCGGTTTAATGCCTGTGCCTGTACGCTCATCTCGTCTGATTTTGAACGGGCAAAACTACTGCATCAGGATCAATGCAGAAAATCAGTGCATGATCAAAAACTTAACTCCGTGAGCTTCACCGTCTGCGCGCGCTTTAAGAATGTATTCGCCGGGAGCAAGGTGACCTGGAAGTGTGATCTTAGTGTCTACCAGTTTACCGTTCGACTCAAATTTGTCTTTATACAGTACAATGCTGCTGCCTGCATGAAAGATAGCGATCTCTATGGCCTGTTGTTTCATTACCCGGCCGGTGAGATAGAACGTACCATTGTTCGGATTAGGATCGACCTGGAAAAGAGTATAGTCTGTAAGATACCAGACACCCACTTCTGTAGATGTGTCTGACGAGCATCCGTCAAACGTTCCGGTAACGGTATACACCCCTTTATTGCGCTCTGTCACCCTGGGGATAGTCGGGTTTTGCTCGTTTGAACTAAACCCGTTCGGTCCGCTCCAGCGAAAGCCGGTGCCCGGTATATTGCTGTTGGCTGACAGTTGCACCGCGGTTTGAACAGTCCCGATGAACTCCCTGTTAGTGGTGACAACAGGTGTCGGTTTTACTACAACGTTCACGCTGTCTTTTCTCGAGCAACCTTCAATATCGGTAATGAGCATGTACTTGCCCGCCTGCGCTATGGCAACGTTAGGAACGACGGGTTTACCGGCGCCAAGACTAGCACCATTGGGAGCAAAAAACTCGTTCGTCACTATGCCCGGATGTAATACTTGCACGGAACTAATGAACAAGGTATCACCCTCGCATATGGGACTGTTTGCGTTCAGGACAGTCGGATAGGGATATGGTTTTACACGTAGGTTGATGCTGTCAATACCATTACAACCATTCCGCACTGTATGTAGGTAGTATGTGCCCGAAAAAGACGGCTGCGCATTAGTTATACGTATCGCAGAGTCACTGACCTGGAAGCCATTTGGCCCTGTCCAGGTATAACTAATATTGCCTGTGTCAGACGCGCTTGCCTGCAGGTCGCCGCCTTCGCACAGCGGGCTGTTAGTGGTAAATGTCAGTTTGGGTACAGGTATCACATCCATCCATACACTATCGTACCTACTGGAGTAACAGCCGTTCTCCACGCTATAGGCCTTGTACCAACCTTGTCCTATTGCTTTTATATTCTGTATATAGGGGTATTGCACAGCCGAAACAAATCCTCCGGGTCCATTCCATGCATAGCCTGACGCAGCAGGGTTACTCGTCGCAGTAAGTTGTACTGCTGCGCCTTCGCATACAGGTGTAGGTGTTGCGCTCACCACCGGTTTTGGCGGAAGCGGTTGTACATATATCGTTGTTGTTGTTGTTGGCGATGCACATTTCGATTCCAAGCCGTAGCGGGTGATATGATAGGTGCCGGAAAAACCAAGGGATGCATCATTGTATGTCAGTTTGCCGCCTACCTCAACGGGAATGGTATACATACCGCCGACCCACATAATGCTGTCAGTTTGTGTTGTTCCGGCATTAAGCACTATTACTTCAAGAGTATCGTGCTCACACACCGGCGAATTATTGCTGACAACGGGCGGCAGTGGTATATACTCGATCTTAATATCAACGCCGTTATCGGGTGAAATCATCATGGGCATACTGCTTGCAAGCCGTATACGATAACCCTTCCCTGCCGATACACCGTGCGGAAAAGTGATCGTTATATAGTCGGACGTGGTTGCTGTATCTGACCCTATATCGATAGGACTGATAAAGCTGCCGTTTACATCGGACAATTGGGCGGTAAAAACATTTCCTGACTGAAAAATGCCATTGGTGGTAAATGGGAGGGTGACCGTTTTGCCATGACAGACCACGGTATCCTTGAACGGCAGGTCAAACGTGGCTGTTTGCGCCCGGGTTTGGCATAGCCAGGCATTGATTAACAATATTGTAAGCGCAGCAAGACGCAACATGGGTCAATTTCCTTAAAATTAGTCATTATAGCCCAATTATGAGGCATTGTAAATGTTTCCGCACACAATAATAGAAGCAAACCTTACGTTTTTCATTGAGTTACCGTCTAATTAGTCATAGCAGGTAAACTGCTGAGTAATTCGTAACGCGATAAATGCTAACTTTAATTGTAATAACAAAGCTGTACTCATGAAACACATCCTTCTTGCAACCGCGGTATGCTTGGCACTAGGTGCACAGGCCCAGAAACTGGAGATAGGTGGAAATTTTGGGATCGCGAATACATTCGACCAGAATGTCGGGGGACCGAAATTGTATTATTCCGCAAAAGGCATTTACAATGTGTGCAGCGGCTTCCAGGTGGGGCTTAGCGGAAACATTACACATCTTCCTTTTGAATCGGTAATGAGCAGCGAGGTTTTCGGCTCAACTCATCCACCGATCACACCGGTATATGATATCTACTTTCCCGGCACCGAGCTAGTACATAACCTCAAAGCATTTGCCAATGTAAAACGCAATGTTGGCTTTGGCGCATTAACGGTGTATTCAGGGCTTTCTGCGGGTATCATCAGTACGATGCCTATTGATAAATCCAAAAGTGGTTTGACCAATGGCTATACAGCAGGCGCCCAGGTAGGTGCCACTTATAACGTTACCAAACGTTTTGGCGTTAATGCAGAGCTGGCTGCCGATTACATCAACATGAAGGCCAACGGTGGCGACTACGGCCGCGAGGCTGGCAAGAACAACCTGTCTACTATCAATATGCCGATCACAGTAGGTTTCAGGTATAAGCTTTCTTGTCCCTGCCCTAAGAGTTGCCCTATGAGTAAGGAAACTAAGACTGCAGAATAAGCAAATCATTAAACTGCTCATAACAAAAAAGCCACCTTTACGGTGGCTTTTTACTTTGGGTCTCGTAAGTAAGAGTATCTCGGAATAGTTAAAACGGTGCATCCTCATCAGCTTGCCCCGTATTGGGCTTTTGCTTGAAAGGCGCAGGCATATCGTCATCGTCAAAATTGTAGTCGTTTGCTTTGGAGGGCATGGTCTGGAAACCGCCGGGTATGAACATCTTGCTGCCGCCGAATTCGCTGGTGTCAGGTTGTTGCCTGCCACGTATACCGGCTGCCGGATTTTCATTCTGGGGCTTGAAACCGCCACCGGCCGATGGCCTGTCAAAGCCGCTATTGCCGCCGGCTCCGCCACCAAATGGACCGAATCCACCACCGCCGCCTCCGAAGTTGCCAAAGTTTTCATCCGGCAAGTCAACGAACTTCTGGAATTCTTTGATAAAGCGCACCTTTACTGTATCGGTACTACCGTTACGGTGTTTGGCAATGTGTATATGGGTTTCACCGTCAATAGGTTGTCCCATTTCATCGTTGTTGATTCCGTAGTACTCAGGGCGATAGAGGAACATAACCATGTCCGCATCCTGCTCAATGGCTCCGGATTCACGAAGGTCGCTCAGCTGTGGTACTTTAGACTCCTTACGCGACTCAACCGAACGGTTTAGCTGAGACAGGGCGATAATCGGTATCTCCAGTTCTTTGGCAAGGGCTTTCAAATCGCGCGAGATCTTCGAAATCTCCTGCTCACGATTTCCACCATTGTTAATACCGGCCTGCATAAGTTGTAGATAATCTATGATAATCAGCTGGATATCATGCTTTTGTTTCAGGCGTCGCGCTTTCGCACGAAGCTCGAAAATGTTCAGCGCTGCCTGGTCATCTAAAAATATGGGGGCAGAAGCCAGCTTGTTCATCCGCTGGGTCATTTGCACGAACTCATGTTCCTGCATACGACCCTTGGTGATGGCATCCATGGTCACTTCGGTAACTGCCGCCAATAGCCTTTTCACAAGCTGCCCCGCACCCATCTCCAGCGAGAAGAAAGCCACAGGGAAAGGTTTAGATGAATTCATGGCTGCATTCATGGCCAGGTTAAGGCAGAATGCGGTCTTACCCACGGCAGGTCGGGCAGCCAGGATGATCAGATCGGTTTTTTGCCAGCCCGAGGTAAGCTTATCCAGCGGCACGTAGCCTGAAGGCACACCGGTCAGATCGTCTTTTTTATTCTTAGCTTCTTCTATCTCGTGCACCGTGCGTACCAATACCTCTTTCAGGCTTTTAAAGTTCTTACGCAGGTGTTTATCAGTTATTTCGTACAGGTTCGATTCTGCCTTGTCCAGCAGGTCAAACACGTCTGTGCTGTCTTCGTAGGCATCGCTGATAACGCTGCCGGAAATACGGATGAGCTCGCGCTGGATGAATTTCTCCATCACGATACGCGCGTGGGCCTCAACGTGCGCGCTCGATACTACGCTCATTGTCAGGCGGGTAAGATAATAGGCACCACCTATGATCTCCAGCTCGCTGCTGCGGCGAAGCTCTTCAGTTACAGTAAGCAGATCGACAGGCATACCCTTGTCGAAGAGCCGGCGGATAGCCCCATAGATCTTTTGGTGGGCATCCACATAAAAACAGTCCTCGCTTTGAATGATCTCTAATACTTCTGCTAATTTATCCTTCTCCAGCATCACCGCACCCAATACTGCTTCTTCCAGTTCGGGGGCTTGTGGAGGCACTTTACCGTAAACCAGTGAAGTGATGTCGGGTTTCCGGCTGCGGGTGTTGCCGAAGTCCTTCTTAATATTTACTGCCATTGATGGTTAGTACGTTATACTGTTGTTTTTTCCTCTTGTTGTTTTAACCCTCGCTTGTTCCGGTTTTCTTAAGTACAGTCCTACCTGTTTGACGCATGAAACATTTCGAAAATGTTAAGCGGCTGTTACCGGAGCGTTAAGAACGGGGGTTGATGTCTAAAGTAGATGGAAAAACGAACGCTCAAAACTTTTGCGGGAGCTAAACTTATAAGCAGGGGACGCACAGTTTGTTCACAGGTTTTTCCACTTCAAAGTTCGAAAAAGGCGGTGATATTCACATTGTTATTTATCCACACACAGGTTATGCACATATTGTTCACAATTCAATGTGGGTAAAAGCCTACAACCCCGATTTTTTTTAAACGATGCCGTTTGTTATCATGATAGGCATCCAAAGGCTATCTTTACAGCAAATTTTCTCAAAAACAGATGATTATTTCTTATCAATGGTTGCTCAGCTACCTGCCGAAACCTGTGCCGGTGGACGAATTGGGCGCTATTTTGACATCAATAGGACTGGAAGTAGAAGCGATAGAACCCGTTGAAGCAGTGAAGGGAAGTCTTGCGGGGCTGGTGATAGGCGAAGTGCTTACGGCTGACAAGCATCCGAATGCAGATAAACTGAAAGTAACAACAGTAAATGTCGGTGGTGCGGATCCGCTGAAGATCGTGTGTGGCGCGCCTAACGTGGCTGCAGGCCAGCGCGTTATCGTAGCGACCGTAGGAACTACCGTACACCCGACGGAAGGTGAATCTTTCCTGATAAAAAAGGCCAAAATACGCGGTGAAGAAAGCGAAGGCATGATCTGCGCCGATGATGAGATCGGCCTGGGCACGGATCACGCAGGTATCAAAATACTGCCGGAAGACGCGCCCATAGGCGGTTTGGCGGCTGCATATTTTAATATACCCGAACCGGATCATGCTATTCATATCGGCCTGACGGCTAATCGCTCTGATGCAATGAGCCACATCGGCGTAGCGCGCGATGTTTGCGCTTATCTCACGCATCACGCTGGCAGCAAGCATTCTGTGCAATTGCCTGAAATTAAGCTTCCTGCAAAGAATGATAATCTTGATATCAACGTTACAATAGAAGCAACTGAAGGTTGTCCACGCTATATGGGCTTGTCGCTCACCAATATCCAAGTCGGACCTTCCCCGGAGTGGCTCCAGCAGCGGCTCAAGACCATCGGCGTGCGCTCTATCAATAACGTTGTGGACATTACGAATTTCGTTTTGCATGAATATGGACAACCGTTGCATGCATTTGATGCAGCAGCTGTAAAAGGCAATAAAGTGATCGTTCGCTTCCTGCCTCAAGGCAGTAAATTCACTACGCTGGATGAGAAAGAACGCACTCTTCAAGGCAACGACCTGATGATCTGCAACGAAACGGAAGGCATGTGTATCGCCGGTGTTTTTGGTGGTTTACACAGTGGTGTCACTGAAAGCACGACAAGGATCTTCCTCGAGAGCGCCTATTTCGATGCCAGGCATATCCGCCGCACATCGATGCACCACGGCCTTCGCACAGATGCAGCCACGCACTTTGAGAAAGGTGTAGATATCAATAATGTAGAGCCTGCATTAAAACGTGCAGCCGCACTGATGGTAGAAATATGCGGTGCGAAGATCGCCTCGGATGTGGTGGATGTGTATATCAATAAAATACGACCGGTAACTGTTGATGTTACTTACGAATACATCAACAAGCTGAGTGGCAAAGACTACAGTGCTGCTGCCGTAAAGAACATACTAACAGAACTTGGTTTCACCATGCAGCAGGAATCTGAGAAAGGCTTTAGGGTGCTGGTGCCTACCAACAAAACAGATGTAACACAGCCGGCCGATGTGGTGGAAGAAATTCTCCGCATAGACGGCCTGGATAATGTGCAAATACCTGAACGTCTCAGCATGTCGCTGGCGCGCCCCATGGCTAATGACCGACGCGACCGTGAGAAGATAGCTAATATGCTATCGGCTTCGGGTTTCAGCGAGATCGTTACCAACTCCATAGTCAACAGCAAATACTATCCAGAACGTGAAGACCTGGTGCGCATGCTGAATAGCCTGAGCAGTGAACTGGATGTCATGCGTCCATCTATGCTGGAAAGCGGACTGGAAGTAGTACAATACAATTACAACCGTAAGAACCAGGACCTCGCACTGTATGAATTCGGTAATATCTACACGCAGCACAATGGCAAATACATAGAAGAGGCACAACTGGCTCTCTGGCTCACTGGTAGCATGCAACAGGCCGCATGGAATAATAAACCCGGCATGGCAGACATGTTTTATGTCAAAGGCGTGATCGATAAGATGGCGGCGTTGAGCGGTGTTAATGGCCTATCGCTCCATTATGCCGAAGGTGCAGATGCACGGGTAGAGTGGAAATGGAAAAACCAGGTGGTTGCAAGCGCTACTCAGGTACCGGCTAAAAAACTGGATAGTTTTGACATTAAACAGGCAACCTATTTTGCTATCATTCACTGGCAGCCATGGCTGAAAGCCGCGTCCGCCAGCAAGATCAAATACCAGGAAGTACCAAAATTTCCGGCGGTGCAACGTGATCTTGCGATAGTTTTGGATAAGGCAGTAAGCTATCAGCAGGTGCAGCAGGTTACAGAGCAACTCAAGCTAGAAGGCCTATTGCAATTCGGTTTGTTCGATGTATTTGAAAGCGAAAAACTCGGCGCCGGTAAAAAATCCTATGCATTGAGTTATACATTTCAGCTGCAAGACCGTACCTTGACAGATGCAGAGATCGAAAAGCTGATGCATTTGCTGGCGACCGCATATAAAACTAAACTGCAGGCCCAAATACGCGAGTAATGCAGGAACTACAACTATTGAACGACAAGCTGGACGCGCTACTGAAAAAGTACGCGGCCCTGCAGGCTGAAAACACACGCCTGAGGGAGACTATTGCCCGGCAGCTTAGTTCTATAGAATCGCTCAATTCAAATCTCGCGGTGCTGGAGCAGTCGGTTACGGCTACCACCATAAGCAATAGCACCGCCAACGATAAAGAGAAAGAAGCCATGCGCAAACAGCTTGACAACGTGATAGTGGAAATAGACAAAATACTTACCAGCCTGAATGATTAAGCCCGGACAAATTTTATTGTTACTCCTTATTTTATCGCTTGGCTGGCTGGCCTGTGAGCGGGAACGTGACCCCTGCCTGCAGCCTCGTACGGTAACGACACGCGTGGTCTTTAAAAAAGCCATAGAATCAGATACCGGCGTTATCGTTTCCGATTCAGCTTTACCTAAAGCTATAGTCGGTGTGCCTGATTCGCCGTTCGCGATAGCGTATGCTAAAAAGGATCTGAAAGAATTGTTTTTCGTTTTATCGCCCCATGCAGATAGTACCAAGATCTATATCATTCCTGACTCCGCGAAAAGGTTTAGTAAGTTCAACTCTGATACCATCGTCTTCTATTATGAAAGACGCCTGGCGTTTATCTCAACATCCTGTGGTTACACCTATCATTATTTAATTACTAACCTGCGCCATACAACAAACGAAATCGATTCTGCCATCATCACGGGGCAGGATGTGAACGGCAACGCAAATACCCAACATGTTAAGATCTATTATTAGCATATTATTTTTGCTATTATCGTTTACCGCATTTGCGCAGGACGATGACGACACCACCGACGTGGTAAAGGTCACCGACTCCTTTAGCCAGGTGCGGTTCGGCATAGACATTGCCAAGCCCATTATGTATTCCTTCAACAGCGATCGTAAAAGCATTGAGCTGGAAGCCGATTATTACTGGAAAAAGGAAATGTACTTGTCTGCCGATGCAGGATGGGGCAGTTCAAAACTAAACGATACCGCGCTAAGCTTTTCTACCTCCAACATATTTTTCAAAGCGGGCCTCAATAAAAGCATGTTGAACCGCGTACTGCCCAATGATTTTGATATGGCCTTTATCGGCTTCCGCTATGGTA
>JAJNBR010000305.1 GCA_021156265.1 Flavipsychrobacter sp. | reverse complement strand
ATCATTTCCTCCATATTTCTTGATGTGTGTGACCAGGGTGTCCATTTCTATTGGGTTCGGAATTTCCAGGCTAAATCTGGTTAACGTGTTGCGATAAGGTGAGAACTGTCCGCCTTCAATTACTTTACTGATTGAAAGTAACGCAAAGTCTTCGCCGTCTACAATTATCTGTTCAGTTACATCAACTATGGAAACAAATCGTGCGTGCAATGATAGATCCTGGATTCTGTCGGTGAAGTAGTGCAGCACGTTGCAGGCAATGCACAAGTAGTCGACGCGCCGATCCAGTTCGGTCAGCGCTCTGCTTAGCTCCAGCCACAGGATTTCTTCGTTAGTCGATATATCCATGGCAAGGCCGAGAGAGGGTATTGAATGTACGATTACCTCTGGTGCGCTTGTATCGCCACAGAAGGAGGAGCCGTACAAATTTTTATTGTGACGAAGTATCTTTTGCCACAGGTCAATTCCCGCTTCGGGGCCTGCACCGGTGATAATGCCTATCCTGCCTGAGCGTACATTTTTCATAGAACTTCAGACCTTGAAATGAAACGAGACGAGAATATACGGATACGCTGATGGAAGCATATTATGAGCAGCCCCAAAAGTATCAGTGCAGCCGCCACCATGACTTTTGCGGTGATTATTTCGCCAAGCAAAGCAAATGACGTGATGATCCCAAAAAGAGGCACCAACAAATTGAAGGGGACCACGAGGTTAGCGGGATATTTTTTCAGTAGATAACCCCAGCAGGCAAACGCAAAAACAGTGCCTAAAGCTGACGTATAATAGATTGTGAAAATACCTTTCCCGGAAATATTGATCAGTGACTGGAGCTGATTGTCCTCGATAATGAACGACAATATGAGAAGGGGTATTGGCGGCACCAGGCAACCCCAGATAAGTAGCGCGAGCATGTCGACGCTTCCCGCCCGTTTAATGATGATGCTGCTTGCACCATAGAAAAAGCCTGCACCAAGAACAAGAAGGAACGCATGCGCGGGAATGATTTCTCCCATGCCAGATCCAATCAGGAATAATCCTACCCCACCGATGAAAACCCCTGCTACTTGTATAATCGACGGGATCTCCCGAAACACAATTGCAGACAGCCCGATTGCGAAAACTACTGCCGATTGAAGGACGAGCGATGTCAATCCGGCGGGCATTCCCTGTTCCATTCCAATATACATAAGGCTGAACATAAAAACGTAGTTCATCCCAAAGAGAAAAATAAACTTCCAACTAACATTTGGCCGCTTTATGAAAAAAACCCATGGGATACTGGCAGTCAGAAATCTGAGGGCCGAATTAAAAACCGGAGGAAATTCCGCCAGCCCAATCTGGATAAAAGTAAAGGCCGAACCCCAGATCAATGTCACGAGCAGGGCAAGTGTTACGTGTTGCCATTTCATAGTGCGTTTTGCACCTCGCTAAGGGAAGAATCAAGCAGCGTACCCACAACTTGCTCTATGTCAAAATACGAAGATGTGTCCATCGAAAAATTACGATGAATAAAACTTCCATCGTCGAGTTTCTCGTAATTGTGTTCGTATGCACTTCTTTTGTGTACGATCGATTCTATCGCGGCAATAAAGGTAGCAATATCGGACTCGTCGTTATATAAGCCAAGACTGGCTCGCACCATTCCCTGGAAACTGCGGACATTATTTTCGTCTTCGATATCCCAGAGATCTTCCAGCAAGAACTCCCGCACGAATGGATGCGCGCAGAAACATCCACTTCTAACCGCTATCCCAAAATAGTCATTCAGAACAGTGGCGAGCAATTCATGCGGAACATCCGTCACATTGAAACTGACCGCTCCGATACGAGCCATGTGACTGCCGCTACCGTATACTTTGACCCCCTCGATTTTCGAAAGCCCTTCTACCAGCAAGTTGGTCAAGCGAAGCTCCTTTTGGTAGATAAGGTGCAAATCCATCCCGCGCAGGAATTCCAGGGTGAACGCCAGGGCGAAAATGCCTGGAACGTTTACCGTACCCGCTTGCTCCCGTTCGATAAGGTTATCTGAAAATTCAAATGTACTTCTGGTGACCCCGGAGACCATTCCACCACCGAATAAAGCGGGCTCCATACGCTGTAAAAGATCGCGCTTCGCTACCAACACACCGGGAGAGCCGGGGGTATAAATTTTGTGTCCCGAAAGGACCAGAAAGTCGATGGATCGAGACGTTCCATTCTGCGATACATCGATTTGTGCGTGAGCGGCAAGTTGAGCCGCGTCTACCACGATGTATACCCCATGTTTATGGGCCAATTCAGCAATATCGTAAATTGGCATAAGATGCCCGGTTACATTACTTGCGGCGGTAACAGCAACGTAATTGACCTGACCTTTATGTTTACATAGCAGTTGCTCAAGCTCACCCAGGTCAATTCCCGAAAACTCTCCATCAGCATTGTATGGAGAGAGATGGATTACCTCGTTATCGTTTTGTCGATGGGGAAGATCATTCGAGTGATGCTCCATAAGAGACAGCAATATTATCTTGCGTTCTGGTCTCAGGAGCGACAGCCCTTGCGCGAGGCGATTGAGCGGTGCGGTTGCTCCGCTCCCCATAAAAACGCCACAAAAATTGTGGTCACCATTAACAAATTTCAACACTGCCTGTTGAGCCCAATCAACAACGTTTGAGCAAATTCTTGCTGTTAAATGGACAGACGAATGGGTATTCGAATAGTACCTTAGAAGTTTTTGGGCGGCCTCTTGGGCTGGAGCAAGCGCTAAAGTTGATGCGGCTGAATCGAGATAGATGCGGCGGATTTTTTTACCTTCTGCATTCACGACTTCCAGGTCGGATCCTATGAATAAATTTTTGATTCCTTCACTCATGCAGTTCTACCTCTGGCTCAAGGTCCTGAATGAAACAGGAATCGTCATCGCAGAATATGTTGATAAACGTACTGGTCAATCCAAACACTGCTTGAGCAACATGGATTCCCAATCTAATTCTTTCAATGTAAATGCTATTAAACACATTCACGAAGACTGTATTTTGATATTGAGCCGCCGATCCTTCGAACAGTGTTGCCAATATCAAGTTACACTTTGGATTGGGTCCCTCTTTCATTACCAAAGGATATCCGTCCGGCCCCATTATCGCGTAGGCCGTGACCCCCGTAGGCTCGGCAATATCACAATAATTACCAGGAATACATCTCACTAATTTTGGATCAGAGCTATCGTACCGCAAGAAAGCATCCGGGTTTTTCTTCATTTTTTTTCGGAGTGAGGTCGATGCCTTGTTGCGGGATGAGCTTTCAAAAATGACGTG
>JAJNBR010000058.1 GCA_021156265.1 Flavipsychrobacter sp. | reverse complement strand
TCACATAGCAGGCGCTCTTCTTCATCCGCTCCACATGCGAGGCCATGATCATCTTATCCTGGGCGCCTTCGTACTGAGGCATGAACACGTTCATTACTTCTGACAAATGCATGCCCGGACGGAAATCGAAGAAATTTTTCCCATCGTTGAGTACAGCGATACCTTGAAGATGGCAACGCTGACAAATATTGTTCTGCAACTCCGTTGACAGCCTGCGCGGATTGACGATCGTATAGTCAGGGCTTTTCGAGGTATCTACGATATTGCCTGCGCGCTTTTCTTTTACATGTAGTTCGCCGGGACCATGGCAGCGTTCGCAGTCTATTCCGCGTTTCAGCGACACATATTTGTTCTGGCTGTTGGGTACAAACTCAGGCAGGCCGTTGTGGCAGGTCATACATTCGCTTTCTATCAGCCTGCTGAAACGGGTGTTTGTGCCATTCTCAAAACCTGGGGCCAGATCCCATTTACGCTTCTGCGTGTAAAAGGTAATGGGCGCCTGGTACAGATAACCATTTGTGCTGAAGATATGCGAGTTGGTATGCTGGCCTGAGCCTATGACGTAGTCGATCTTCTGCAGCCTTTTATGGACGGTGTCATTCCCTTCAGTGCGAAATTCGAGGAAGTACAAAGAATCATTTTGCCAGAAAGGTTTGTAGTAAAAGTCAAGCTCTTTATCGTAGACAATAGCATGTGCAGAAAAATCAGCAGCAGACTTCTGTTTCGTCGCGTGATCGTACGACTGACCCATGCCGGTTTGTATGAAAGTCTGGTAGATGTCTTCGTGGCAAGTGCGGCACTCCTGCATGCCTGCATAGCCGATAGTGGTATCATAGACACTCTTCCACGGCGATGAATGTTCGCTCTCCACTTCGTTGCCTTCCGGGGTATTGCAAAAAAATGAGGGCAGTATGATAGCTGCCATCGCGCTAACCAATAAAATTGTCCTGGTAAATTTTGTCCGCATAAACAGGGCAGAAGCCTCCGCAAAATAAGAGAAAAGCGGGGTACTTATAACTGTATGTTACATTTGGGATTGTATGATGTCTGCCAGCTGCATAGCCGACTGGCTACCCAGCGCTACGCCCATGCCTCCCATGCGGTAAGCACCAAACACTCTTTTTGAATGTGCTTTCACGATGGGCTGTTTAGTAGCGCCGAAGGCCATAATGCCTGCCCAGCGCAACTCTATATGATAGTGAACACCAGGAATAATAATGCCGCGTAGTTTTTGTTCGAGGTCTATTTGGATGGTCGGGTTGAGCGCTATATCTGTAGTTGTTTCACCTTCAAAATCAAGATTACGGCCTCCGCCAAGCAGAATGCGTCCATCTATCTCGCGGAAGTAATAATAGCCTTTATCGAAATGATAAACTCCTTTGAACTTCAAGTCAGGTATCGGCTGCGTCACCAGTACTTGTCCTCGCCCGGGTTTTACATCTTCACCCGGCAGCAACTGTGATGTAAAGGCATTGGTGCAAAGGCTAAGGGTGTTAGCGTGCAACGCAAGTTCATTGCCACGCACGGGGTCGGCTATAAACACAGCAACATAGGTATCGTTATCCTCGAAGCGCGTTACCTCTGCACCCGTCTTTATTTCTATTCCCTTGCTTAACGCCAGGTCCGATAAAGCGCGGAGCATTTTGCCGGTATGCAATTCACCTTCGCAGGTGTTTTCAATCAGGGCTTTCGTATAGTTGGTTGAGAAGCCAAAATCCGTGATCTTTTCATTTACGAGCCGGAATGCCGGTTGCTGTGTGATGGGCAACAGCAAGTCGTTGAGACGGTCCATATGATCCAGCGTGCCAAGTTCTGATTGGCCGATGAGCTCATAACTTCCGTTTTGTGCATACCCGATGTTTGCATTACCTAGCCGGTTCCGCAGGCGTTCCAGTCCCTTTTTGCGCTGATCAAACAATTCTACTATTTGTGCATCGGTAGCATATTGGTTGTCGTCAAGCAATTCTGTAAGGCTGCCCATGCAGGCGAAACCTGCGTTACGGCTGCTTGCACCGGTGGGTAGCAAGCCTCGCTCCAGTACTAATACCCGTGCGCTGGGAAACCGCTCTTTCAATTCAATGGCCGTACTAAGGCCCACGATACCGGAGCCGACAATTATATGGTCGTAGTGTAGAAAACTTTGCTGTTCCCAGTAGCTAAGCATGTTATCGGTTGTCTTCAAAAATGAAGAAATTAAAGTGAAAAAGCTAAAAACCGCCGGAGTTATTGTAATTTGTACACATGAAATACTTGCTATACCTGTTGCTGGTCCTGCCTTTCAGCCTATCTGCTCAACAGCCGAAATTCGGATTCGAGGGTTTCCGCAATCACGATTGCATCAATTTTGTGATACGTGAATTTGCCAAAAGCAATGACTCGGTGGTATGTAAGCTACCCGAAAAGATCATAAAGCCGGCCACTAAGACCATCTATATTATGAAGACCAACTACCTGCAGAACGTGCCGGAGCAGGTGGCTGGCTATAACATCCGCGTGGTGGATGTTGAACAGGACGCTAAAACGCTGTACCAGCAGCAGCAGGATAGCAATGCGGTGATATTATACCTTAGCGACGGTCTCGCAAAACATTCGTTCTGGACGGTGTGGGTAATGCCTATGAACGTAACGCGTAAGACTTTTAATAAATACAAAGCTGTTTTCGATAATAGCGGAGGTTTCCGGTCTGTTTTCTTCTTCAATGATGCCACAGCCAAGTTCACCTTCGACCGGACGGAGTGTTTTTAACCTGGGGCTTTGCCTTCACCTGTCTATGCAATAGTTTTGCGCCATGATTGATCTAAGCGGAACAGCGCTCACGAAGCTGTCGGTACACTATGTTGGTAATAAAGGTTTGGGGCAGGAGATCGTCGTGTCGAAGAAGCCACAAGACCTGCACGACAGAGACAAGGCTATTATCAAAGATTCGTTTCTGAGCAAGTTCCAGGAGAAGCCAGAGTTATTTTCTTTCCATCATCTTACATCGCTCGATTACAATGAGGTTTATAACTATTGTCTCGATGCGCTCGCAGAGACTAAAGACTTCCATAAGAAATCGGCCAGCATAGCTAAGCATTTGCACGAGGCTACGACACATCCCAAGATAAAACCGGGAGAGCTCTATGTGTGCTATTTCGAGAACAGCAGCGTGAACGGCGCATTTGTAGATGCGATCGGGATATTCAAAACAGAAACGAGAACGAATTTCTTTGATCTGAACATAGAAGACAGCGAGATACGTGGTGAATTGAAAGAAGGCATAGACCTCGGCAAGTTCGACAAGGCTTGCCTGGTATTTCCTACTAACGCTGAGAAAGGGTTTGATGTGCTGATACACGATAGCAACAGGGGAGAGGAAGCAGTATTCTGGCGCGAGACCTTCCTGAGTGTTATGCCACAGGCCAACGAATATTTCCAGACCAATCAATTCCTAAATCTTACCAAGCAATTCATAGCCAAGCAGATACCGCAGGAGTTTGATATGGAAAAAGCTGACCAGATCGACCTGCTGAATAAATCGGTTGAATACTTCAGGTCCAATGAATCATTCAATAAAAAGGACTTCGAGAAGACGGTATTCGAGGACGGCGGGCTGATCAAATCATTCCGGCAATTTGGTGAAAGTTATTCCGAGGCCAACGACTTCGAGCTACCTGAGCGCTTCGATATATCAACACCGGCTGTAAAAAAGCAGGCACGCATTTTCAAGAGCGTGCTTAAGCTCGACAAGAACTTCCATATTTATATACATGGCGACCGCGACCTGATCGAAAAAGGTTATGATGCCGCCGTTGGAAAACACTATTATAAGATATATTTCGAGGAGGAGGCCTAGACCATGTGCTTGAACTCAAGCAATTCCTGTAGTCGGCCAAAGTCGGCATCACGGTCTGATGAAAAGCGATAGCTCCATTCGAATGATTGCTTTTCATTGAACTGAAAAACAATAGTGTAACTAAAGCCGCTCGTCTCTTTGCTGATAGACTTTACGTGCTCGATATTTACCGCCATGTTGTGTATCCGGTACTTGGGATCCTGTTGTGCCTTCACAAAGTTTGCCATTGTCTTTTTGTTTAAGACCCGCATTGGCTATTGCCGTTTTTATTGATGCAGGTATTGGGAACTTTATTCCCCTGTTTTTTTATTGTACTATGTAATCAGATGTTACCTATTAACTGCTATCGTCCGGGACTTCATCGCCTGATTGTGGTGTTGTGCAGGGCTCCGGGGATTAGCGTTGGTTTTTAGTCTAACAGATCTGCCTTTTTTGCCTTATGTACATGATACACAGTGTTAAAAGCGTGCCACTAAAACACCAATCGTAAAAAAACAGGCCCTCTGCTCCGTTTAAAAGGCGTAACTTCACCGTTCTGATTTTCTGATCTGCAAGTTTCCCCTCCCGGTTCTGCTTACATTTCATTCAAACGCTCAGGTATAATATGAATATAGTGATAAGCAACATGGACAGCCGTACGACTGTTTCTGACGTCGAAGTATTGTTGAAAGAATTTAGCGAGGTTACAGTACGCCAGATACGGTCGATTGTTAACGCCTACTCGGGAAAGTTACAAACGTCCGCGCATGTTCAAATAGATGATCGTACCATTGGAGAGCAGATCATAGCCAAATTAAATAATACAGAAGTAGAAGGTGCTCTAATAGGCGTAAAAGAGTCTAAACGTTAAACTATGTCACCAGCAGTCCAGCCGGTGTTCGATAAGATCCGCGAAATAAGTACCCGGGGGCTAGATCCACGGCCATATATTCATTTCGAGGAACTACGCTCTGAGCTGCGGATTAATGCAGATTTGCTCGGTTCCGTATTGGTGCATTTAAAGAAAATGCGGGTGATCATTTTCGACAAAAAGGCCATGAGCGCGGTGAAACTCACCCTGCTCGGCCTGCGATGCGAAGATGCCCCCAATTGATATCAAGTCAATTATCCTACCTGGTTGATTCCCATCCAGTCGAGTGCATTCCTGTACAGCAGTTTTTCCTTAGTCAACGCTGAAAAGCCTTCCATGCTTTCTATCAGCCTTCCGGGATGATGTTCACCCAACGGGAATGGATAGTCGCTGCCCAGGCATATTTTGTTTTCGTCCATCACGTCGGTGATGTATTGCAGGGCCTTGGGGTCGTGTACAAGGGAGTCGATCCAGAATTTGCCTAAGTAGTCGCGAGGGTTCACGTCGTTGTCAACAGCACAAAGGTCAGGACGGACATTGAAGCCATGCTCTATACGGCCTATGGTGAAAGGAAAACTGCCGCCACCATGCGCGAATGCTACACGTAGTTTGGGATATTTTTCGAATATACCGGCGAAGATCATGGATGAGATGGCACGGGCGGTTTCTGCCGGCATGCCTACCAGCCAGGGCAGCCAGTATTTCGTCATGTCATTCTCGCCCATCATTTCCCAGGGGTGAACGAAGATGCAACAGCCCAATTCTTCAGCGGCCTGCCAGAAGGGGTGGAACATTGGGTCGCTCAGGTTCTTGTTATTGATATTAGAACCAATTTCAAGCCCCGGCATTTTCAGTTCTTTCACACAACGCTCCATTTCCTTTATGGAAAGTTCGATGTCCTGCAAGGGTACAGTGCCGATACCAATGAAACGCTCAGGGTGATGATTAACACACTGCGCTATATGATCGTTGAAGAAGCGGGATGTTTCCAGCCCGTGTTCAGGCTTTGCCCAGTAATTGAACAACACGGGTATGGTCGACAATACCTGTACGCTCACTTCTGTCATGTCCATCTCCTTCGTACGCACGCCCGGATCCCAGCAATTGTGCTCCACTTCGCGGAAAAACTTATCGCCCTTGATCATGCGGGCGCAGCAAGGTTTATGATGCTCGAGGTGTATGAAATCGCCATACCCAAACTTTTTAAACCAGTCTGGTATATGTTCGGGCATGATGTGCGTATGTATATCGATCTTCATTGCTAACAAAGGAAAAGTAAAATTGAAATTTAAAACGCTTATACAGCTTCGTAAATAATAGCTGCGCCTTGGCCCACACCAATGCACATGGTTGCCAATCCATACTTGCCACCGCGGCGTTTCATTTCGTGCAGCAACGTTGCCGAAATACGTGCACCACTACAACCCAGCGGGTGACCGATAGCTATGGCGCCACCATTTACATTCACCTTCTCCTTGTCGAGGCCCAGTTCCTGCATGCAAGGGATACCTTGTGCCGCAAAAGCTTCGTTCAGTTCGATAAGATCAAGATCACTTGCCTGCAAGCCTGCGCGTTTCAAAGCTTTTTGAGTAGCCGGTACAGGGCCAATACCCATTACCGCGGGATCAACGCCGGCTATAGCCATGCTCTTGATCTTCGCTATGGGTTTCAAGTTGTATTTCTTCACGGCCTCTTCAGATACCAGCAACAGGGCTGCAGCGCCATCGTTGATACCGCTGGAGTTGCCTGCGGTAACCGTACCGTCTTTTTTGAATGCAGGCTTCAGCGTGGCTAGTTTTTCCAATGTGGTTTCGCGCGGATGTTCATCGGTGTCAAACACAATAGTCTTGCCTTTACCCAGGTCAACAGTTACAGGGGTGATCTCGTCTTTGAACTTTCCGGCAGCTTGTGCAGCAAAATACTTTTGCTGGCTGTTCAGGCCGAATGCATCCTGTGCTTCGCGGCTCACTTTATAACGTTCAGCAACGTTCTCCGCAGTTTCACCCATCGTGTATGGATGGTAGGTATCCTTATTGAATTTCTTATTGATGAAGCGCCAGCCCATAGTAGTGTCAAACACTTCCGGGTTACGCGCA
Organism: Flavipsychrobacter sp.; assembly: GCA_021156265.1. Lineage (GTDB taxonomy): Bacteria > Bacteroidota > Bacteroidia > Chitinophagales > Chitinophagaceae > Polluticoccus. Next base: position 5,356 of record JAJNBR010000058.1, on the reverse strand, counting down.
AACGGTCCTTCTGCTTTGCCCATTACAAACGGGGCACGTGTCATGCTTTCTACGCCACCTGCTATGTATATCTCTCCATCGCCGCACATAATAGCGCGCGATGCATCCATGATAGCCTGCAGGCCGGAAGCACAGAGCCTGTTCACGGTATTGCCGCCTACCGTTGTGGGGAGGCCCGCCAGTAGCGCAGCCATGCGGGCCACGTTGCGGTTGTCTTCACCTGCCTGGTTAGCCGCACCTGCTATCACGTCTTCTATCTCATTCACGTCAATAGAGGGATTTCTTTCTACGAGTGATTTGATAACGTGTGCCAGCAGGTCGTCCGGACGTACCGTTGAAAGAGTACCGCCATATTTGCCGACCGGAGTTCTTACTGCATCAACTATATAAACCGTCTTCATTATTGTATGTGTTATTGTAAAGCTTGTTTTAAATCATTTAGAATATCCTCAATGTTCTCGAGGCCTACGCTCATTCTTATGAGACCATCGGTGATGCCGAATTTCTTTCGGTCTTCCGGTTTTACCCCAACGTGTGTGGTAGATGCCGGGTGTGAAACCAACGTATCGCAAGTGCCAAGTGAAACGGCATTGGTACACACTTTCAAATTGTTGATGAATGCAAGTCCCGCATCATATCCGCCTTTTAACTCAAAACTGAGCATCGCACCTGCATGCTTCATTTGCTTTTTGCTTGTGGCATGGTCAGGGTGTGAAACCAAACCAAGGTAATTGACCTGTGCTACTGCTTCGTGTTGCTCCAGGAAATTAGCTACCTGTTCTGCATTGCTGCAATGGCGCTGCATACGGAGGCTGAAAGTTCTCAGGCCATTCGTGAGCAGGAAAGCTTCGAACGCGTTGCTGTTGCCACCGAGTAACCTGTGTGTTTTGGTAACCACACCGTTCATTTTCTCCAAATCGCGACCGATGACAATGCCACCTACTGCAGTACCATGTCCGTTCAGGAACTTAGTGGTAGAATGCATTACGTAATCAACAGCGTATTTGAATGGCTGTTGCAGGTATGGAGTAGCAAACGTATTGTCCACGCAGACTAAGAGGTTGTGTTTCTTTCCTAATGAAGCCGAAGCTTCCAGGTCGATGCATTGCAGGGTAGGGTTGGCCGGTGTCTCGAGGTACATCAGCTTTACAGTGTTGTCTGCTTTTATAGCTGCCTCAGCTGCGTCAAGGTCATGAAAATCGACGATGGTGCTTTTGATTCCTAAAGAAGGCAAGATCTTATCCAGCATTTCCTGCGTGCCGCCATACAGCGACTGATGGGTAATGATGGTCTCTCCTGCTTTCAGGTTGCCGAGCAGCATCGTAGTGATAGCTGCCATGCCTGATGAATGCAGGATGGCTTTCAGTTGCAACGGCTTGCCCGCTGTATCCTTTAATCCAAAAGCTTCGAGGAGTGCGATCTTATCCTCAGCTTCGTTGATGGTGGGATTACCAAAGCGGCCGTAGATATAGCCTTCCTCCTCGTTCTTAAAAACTGCTACGCCTTGTTCCGCGCTTTCGAAGGTGTAGGTACTGGAAGCATAGATCGGCGTCAGGTGAGCGCGGTTGCTTTCAGTCTTGTATCCGCCATGGATGCAGAGCGTATCAAAGCCACAATTTTTTTCATCTGCCATATACAGACTTATTAATTTAGTGGATGCAAAGTTACAAGATTACATGAAGGAACTATTGTTGCAGTATGCTAAATATAATGTGTGGGCCAATACGCGGCTCACAACGGTGATATCGAAGCTGGATGCGGGGCTTGCTGAAAAAGAGATCGTCAGCAGTTTCCCCTCTATAAAGGCAACGGCGATGCATACCTGGTGTGCGGAAGCTATTTGGCTACAGCGACTGAACCTGGTTGAAAAACCCCTGTGGATGGAGAAGGTGTTCACGGGAACTTTTGAAGAAGCACTTTCGGAATGGCTGAAAACCTCGGAGCAACTGGTCGCATTTGTGGAACGCCAATTCGAAGACCGCGGTTTTGAGCATATGCTTCAGTATTATAATCTTCAGAAACGCCCGATGAAGCTACCTGTATTCACCGTGTTGACGCAGGCATTCAATCACTCCAGCTACCATAGAGGTCAGTTGGTTACTATGTTGAGGCAAATAGGGGTAACCAAGATACCGTCGCTCGACCTGGTGCAGTTCGTTAGCTAAATAAAAAAAGAGTTCAATTAAGAACTCTTTTTTGCGTCATTGTCCCGGCATTCTCTATTGTCCGGTATCATCTTTATCCCTGGTATTCGCTTTCCTGCCACGTTTGTTATTGTGGTCCTTATAGCCAGCATCCTTACGTTCGCGGCTGTCGAGGTTATCACGTATTTCGGGCTTGGGTATGTTTACTTTGCCTTGTTTACTTTGCTTGTTCTCGGCCTTTCTTGAGTTCTTCATATTACGCTCGTTTTCTCGGATAGAAAGGATAAAAACAATGCCTGAAAATGAAAATAGCCGGCAGAAGCCGGCTATTTTAACATATAGGATATCGTGCTTATTTCACTTCTTCGTATTCAGCATCTGCTACTCCGCCATCGTTGTTATCACCTGCAGTTTGCTGGCTTGCACCCTCAGCGCCGCCACCTTGTTGCTGTGCATTGTAGATGTGCTGGCTGGCTGCCTGCCATGCCGCGTTCAGGTCTTCCATAGCCTTATCAATGCCGCTGATGTCTTCGGCTTTATGTGCTTCTTTCAGTTTAGTTACGGCTGTTTCGATAACTGTCCTTTGTTCGGCTGGTATTTTATCGCCGTATTCTTTCAGTTGTTTCTCTGAGTTGAATACAAGGCCATCCGCCATGTTCAGCTTTTCGACCCGCTCACGAACTTGCTTGTCCGATTCTTCGTTAGCCTTGGCCTCGTTCTTCATCTTTTCGATCTCCTCCTTACTGAGGCCGCTACCTGCTTCGATGCGGATGTTCTGCTGTTTGCCGGTGCCTTTGTCTTTGGCAGTCACATGCAGGATACCGTTGGCATCTATGTCGAAGATCACTTCAACCTGTGGAACGCCGCGTGGTGCCGGTGGTATGCCGTCCAGGATGAAACGTCCAAGAGATTTGTTGTCTTTAGCCATCGGGCGCTCACCTTGTATCACGTTGATCTCAACGCTGGGCTGGTTGTCGCTGGCAGTAGAAAATACTTCGCTTTTCTTAGTTGGGATCGTAGTGTTCGATTCAATCAGCTTCGTCATTACACCACCCATTGTTTCAATACCCAGCGACAGCGGGGTAACGTCCAATAGCAGTACATCTTTAACATCGCCGGTTAGTACACCACCCTGGATAGCAGCGCCAACAGCTACCACTTCATCGGGGTTCACACCCTTGTGAGGTTTCTTGCCGAAGAATTTTTCTACCATTTCCTGAACCTTAGGAATACGTGTAGAACCACCTACCAGTATCACCTCGTCTATTTCGCTGGTGTTCATACCCGCGTCTTTCAGCGCTTTGCGGCATGGTTCCAATGTACGCTCCACGAGGCTGTCGGCCAGTTGCTCAAACTTAGCACGGCTCAGTTTGCGCACCAGGTGTTTAGGTACACCGTCAACAGCAGTTATATAAGGCAGGTTGATCTCCGTTTCCTGTGAAGAAGACAGCTCTATCTTCGCTTTTTCAGAAGCTTCTTTCAGACGCTGCCATGCCATCGGGTCTTTATGCAGGTCTACAGCTTCGTCTTTTTTGAACTCTTCAGCCAGCCAGTCCATGATCACTTTATCGAAGTCATCGCCGCCCAGGTGTGTATCGCCATTTGTTGATTTTACTTCGAATACGCCATCGCCCAGTTCCAGTACAGAGATATCGAAAGTACCACCACCAAGGTCAAATACAGCGATCTTGCTGTCCTTATGTTGCTTGTCCATGCCATAAGCCAGGGCAGCGGCCGTAGGTTCGTTGATGATTCGGCGTACGTTCAAACCAGCGATCTCGCCGGCTTCTTTGGTAGCCTGGCGCTGCGCATCGTTAAAATAGGCCGGAACGGTGATCACCGCCTCGTTCACTTCCTGTCCCAGGAACTCTTCAGCAGTTTTCTTCATTTTCTGAAGGATCATAGCTGAGATCTCCTGCGGCGTATACATACGGCCGTCAATATCCACGCGTGGGGTATTGTTGTCGCCCTTTACGATTTTGTATGAATTGTGCGTCATTTCACTGCCCACCTCGTCGAAACGGCGGCCCATATAACGCTTGATAGACATGATAGTATTGGTAGGGTTCGTAATAGCCTGGCGTTTTGCCGGGTCGCCTACTTTACGCTCACCATTTTTCAAAAATGCTACTACCGAAGGGGTGGTGCGCCTGCCTTCGTCGTTGGCGATAACTACCGGCTCGTTACCTTCCATTACGGCCACGCATGAGTTAGTAGTTCCTAAGTCAATTCCAATTATTTTTCCCATAGTATCAGTTATTTCAAAATGTTTTTAATTGCTCTAATTCTTATGTCAATACACATGCCAGCCAGGTTTTTACTGAAATATTGGCAGACAAACTGACAGCTTAAAACAAAACAGCCTTTAATGCTGACATTAAAGGCTGTACATATTTGAATGTTTTTCTTTTACTGGGCTCTACCCTTGATATTCAAAGGTGAAGTTACCTCGCTTTTGATCAGCGAATCAATGGTATTATCGGTAAGCTTGGCGTTTTTGTATACCCTGAAACTGCGCGAGCCAATGATACCCAAAGCATCTTTGCTGATCATGTTGGTGTAGAGCGGTTTGATCTGGTCACCGGTCAGGCCGCCGCTTTGAGCATTATTAATGGCCTCGTATTGCGCCAGCTCCGCACTACCCACATATACATACACTTCTACATTGCCCAGGTAACGTTCAATATTGGTGGCAGGCAGGCCAATAGCATCCCGGAGGAAGGCATAGAATGTTTTATTGTGCGTTTCAAGGAAGTAAGTGTGTTCACTCGTTGTAATTCTTGCCGGTATATACATCTCGACGAATTTCTTTGCTTCCGTGCCGTCCAGCGCATTCTTTTCAACGTAATTGAAACGCATTTTGCCCTGGAATTTAACGCCATTCGTGGGTTTTGTGCCATTCAGGCTGAACATATGAGCTGGTAGCGTGGTCTTGGAGAAATCTATCTCATACTTTGTAGATGCAAACGCACTGATATAGAATTTGTCGGTATTGCCCTTGCTAGTGTCCGTGTTGATCGTCCGGAAGAACTGAGACGTATCTATTTTGCCGGTGTTGAGATTGCTGATGATCAGCATGTACTTGGCGAAAGGACTCATTTGCTTTTTGAACTTGTAGCCATAGTTGGGCGAGGTGAAGAATCCCTGGCTATTGGCGGCGGGATCTTTCTGAAAACCTTCCAGGTTCATATCTACCTTGGTCATAGGAACCT
>JAJNBR010000304.1 GCA_021156265.1 Flavipsychrobacter sp. | reverse complement strand
GACCAGCTTGCAGAAAGACAACATCAAGTCTAAGCCGGAGAAGGAGATCGTAGCACTGATTGCGTATTTGCAGCGTATAGGTAAAGACATCAAACTGGAACAGAACAAAACAGCGCTTAACTAATTCATTCAACTGAATAGATATGAAATTCAAACACTATCTCGAGAGCATGGCGGGCATCAGTATTTACCCGGTGATCTCACTGGTAATATTCTTTGGCTTTTTTTCGCTGCTCACCATTTGGGTAATAAGGGTACACAAAGATTATGTGAACACTATGAAGCAAATACCGTTGTCGGAAAATGAAATTGCCGAAAACCAACAAAATGCTAATTAAGACTATGGACAGGATATTAAATAAACAATTGTTTCTGTTTGCCCTGCTTTTACTGCCAGTTATTGCCCACGCTGCAGAACCTGCATCAGCAGCTGCAACCAACGAGAGCGGATCACTTAATGTTGTGTTGATCTCGCTGGTCACACTGATATTTGTACTGCTGATAGTAGTTGGTATTCTCGGTAACGTGCTGCGCCAGCTTGGATTCGTGTACCTGGATAAGGTAAAAACCGAGCGCAAAAACAGCGTTGCTGTAAAATCGCTGCTTGTATTGCTGGGGTTGGGCGGCATTAGTTGGTCTGCCAATGCCCAGGCGGCTGCAGAAACCGCCCAGGCAGCTACGCCTGCATTGCCAACAAGTTATAGCGGTATCCCCGCCAATGAATTTTATTTATTGCTGGGTGCTATAGGCCTGGAATTGATCGTCATTACAGCACTAATACTTTCCATTCGCACCGTTGTAAGGCTACTCAGCAAAAAGCCGGAACTGAAGCCGATAGCAGAGGCCATCGTACGCCGTTCGTTCTGGGACAGGTTCCACAACGTCGTTGCTATTGAAAAAGAAGAAGAGATCATGCTGGATCATGATTATGATGGCATCAAAGAGCTGGACAACAGTTTACCTGCATGGTGGAAGTATGGGTTCTATCTGACGATACTGGTAGCCTTCATCTATATGTATTATTATCACTTTGGTGGAGGTGGCCCGAGTTCCCTGCAAGAGTATACCGCTGAGGTAGAAAAAGGTGAAGTCGATAAAGCCGCTTACCTCGCGAAATCAGACAATAACGTGGACGAGACTACAGTGAAGCTACTGGATGCTTCAGGTATTGCTGCAGGCGAGGTTACCTTCCAGAACATGTGTGCCGCCTGCCATGCTAAAGACGGCGGCGGTGGTGTGGGGCCAAACCTGACTGATGACTATTGGTTGCATGGAGGCAGTCTGAGCGATGTATTTAAATCGATAAAGTACGGCTGGCCTGATAAGGGCATGAAAAGCTGGAAGGACGATTTTTCTCCTAAGCAGATAGCTGAACTCACCAGTTATATTAAATCGATAAAAGGTAGTAATCCTGCGGCACCGAAAGACAAGCAGGGCGAACTATACACCGAGAGCGAGGTCAAAGCTGACAGCGCACAGATAGCGATGGTGAAATAAAACAGACCAGAAGATACAGAAGAGAAGAGAGATATATGGAAGCACAAGCATCATTCAGAGATAAGGTTGCAACGGCAGATAAGGAAGGCAAACGTATCTGGTTGTTTCCAACCAAACCGAAAGGTAAATTATATAATGCGCGTACGCTGCTCAGCATTTTATACCTGATTATATTCTTTACACTTCCATTTATTAAAGTTGACGGCCATCCTTTGTTCCTGATCAATGTGCTGGAGCGCAAGTTTATACTATTCGGGCAGATATTCTGGCCGCAGGATTTTTTTATCTTCGGGTTGGGCATGGTGGTCTTCATTGTATTCGTCGCCTTGTTCACAGTGGTTTTCGGCCGTGTGTTTTGCGGGTGGGCTTGTCCACAAACAATTTTTATGGAAATGGTATTCCGGAGGATCGAATACCTGATAGAGGGCGATGGCGCGCGGCAAAAAATGCTGGCAAAGCAACCGTGGAACACGGAGAAGATCATTAAAAAGTTTTCAAAGTGGACTGTTTTCTGGATAGTAAGCTTTCTGATAGCCAATACCTTCCTGGCATATGTGATCGGCATCGATGAGTTGAAGACTATCATTACAGAGCCTGTCTCCAAACATGTCGGCGGCTTTATCGGGATAGCCATTTTTACATCGGTTTTTTTCTTCGTTTATTCCTGGTTTCGCGAGCAGGTATGTACTGTGGTTTGTCCCTACGGCCGTATGCAGGGTGTGTTGCTCGATAAGAACTCTGTAGTTATTTCTTATGACTATACACGCGGTGAGAACCGAGGCAAATTTAAAAAGAACGAAGAACGTGATCTCGGCGATTGTATCGATTGCAATCAGTGCGTAAAAGTTTGTCCCGCCGGTATTGATATAAGGAACGGAACACAGCTGGAATGCATCAACTGCACGGCATGTATCGATGCCTGCGATTCGATGATGAAAGCGGTCGGATTCGAAACAGGTTTGATCCGGTTTGCTTCTGAGAATAATATCAGTAAGAAGGAACCAACACGCTTCACGGGCCGCATGCGTGCTTATTCCGCGGTAATGGTTGTGTTGCTGGGTGTACTCGTGTACTTACTTGCCAGCAGGACAGATGTAGGGGTGTCCGTATTGCGTACACCGGGCCAGCTGTACCAGGAATTGCCTGGGGGTGTGCTAAGCAACCTGTACAATTACCGGCTGCTTAATAAAACCTACGCCGACAAGCAACTTGAGTTCCGCCCGGAGAATTTTAAAGGGGAGATAACTCTTGTTGGCGAAGACGACCTGGTTGTTCCAAAAGAAAAATTCTTGTCAGGCAGCATGTTCATTAAAATACCGCAGGCACAGGTAAGAGAAAGGAAGACAAAATTGATGATCGGCGTTTATGAAGACGGAAAAAAAATAGCCACTATTAAAACATCATTTCTCGGGCCATTTTCCGGGATCTAAAAACATGAAACTATGCGTACGGCAAAAATAGGATGGGGTACACGAATAGCTATACTATATGGCGGGTTCGTGGTGTTGATGGTCAGCCTTGTTACCATGAGTATGAAACAGAATTTTTCGCTTGTTTCGGACGATTACTACCAGCAGGAACTGGCTTATCAGAATACGATAGATGCCAGCAGGAACCGCTCTGCTTTATCGGCGCCGGCCACCGTCAGCGCCTACACCAAAGAGGTAGTTATTGGCTTTCCCGCTGAATTTGCAGGTAGCAGCATCACTGGTACTGTTCATTTTTATAGTCCCGTAGCCACAAAGCTTGATCGCAAGTTCGATATAGCAGCCAGCGATAATGTCATGTATATCGGGAGGAAGGATCTTGTTAATGGCAGATACATC
>JAJNBR010000057.1 GCA_021156265.1 Flavipsychrobacter sp. | reverse complement strand
TAAAGCCTGTCTTCCGCTTTTCTGGAGCAGGTTAACTAAAGGTGGTTATCTCATTCTCGACCAGTTCAATTTTGATATAGCGCCCGGTGAAACGCAAGCTGTGAAAGAATTCCTGCCTGATGTTAAAATACAGACTTTCCCATGGGGATGGATGCCAACTGCCTACATTGTTAAATAGCTAGCGATGATAAACTACGAACTTACATCCGGAGATATTCATTTAAGGTTGATCAGACCTGAAGATGTTGATCTGCTTTGGCCGTATGTCTCTAACCCGGAGATATCAAAAGACATGTCGTGGGAAGCGCATAAAACCCTCGATCAAACTGCGGAATTCATCACGAATGCAATAGCGAGTTTTAACAGCGGGAAAAGTATTACGTGGTGCGTGTTCTATAAGGGCACTTTTGCCGGTATTTTTTCGCTCATCTCAATTTTAAGAACCCATCGTGCGCTCACTTACGACCGGGCTGAACTAGCCTATTGGCTTGGTCCTGAATTTCAGGGGAAAGGTATCATGACCGCGGCCGGCACACTTGTTCTTGATCTTGCCTTTAATGTGATGAAATTGAACAAGCTGCTGGTAGGTCACCATACAGTAAACGATAAGTCAAAGGGTTTGATCTTGCGTTTGGGATTTAACCCGCTGTATCGGGAAGAGCAGGTGTTTAAAAAGCACGGCGAGTGGGTAGATTGCGAGTTTTATGAATTGAAATCAAAAGATTATCTCAAAAACTAATTATAACCAACATGGCATTATTGATAAGTCCGGATACTCATGAACCACTTCGGGAAGTAGAAGAGAATGGCGCAAAATATTTGACAGCCGGTTCCGGTCAGCAATATCGTTATTTGAACGGATTTGCCGATCTGACGTTCCCTAAAGTTCTAACTGATAAAGAGAAAACCACGCTGGATTTTTACGAAAACCGTGCTGACGTTTACGATCAGTTTCTTTACCAGACTTTTAAAACTCATGGTGAGGATGAAGTGCAAGTGAGAAACACTTTTATTGATAAGTTGAACTTGAAAACTGATTCGAAAGTACTTGAAATAGCATGCGGCACCGGCAGAGATTCCGAATTGATAGCAAATCGACTGGGCAAAAACGCTCAGCTTGTTCTTCAGGATATTTCGCCGTCGATGTTAAAAAAATGCAGCCAAAAGCTCGAACAATATAACATCGATAAACAGTTCTGCATTTCAAATGCAGCGTATCTTCCTTTCCCGGATAATTATTTTGACGCTACATACAGTTTTGGCGGACTAGGTGAGTTCCCGGATATCAAGCGTAGTTTGGCTGAAATGGTCAGGGTAACGAAAGTTGGTGGTAAGATAGTGGTAGGTGATGAAAGTATGCCGCCATGGCTTCGGGATACTTATTTCTGTAAAGTGCTTGCTACAACTAATCCTCAATTCCTGGCTGAAATACCTTTTAAAGAAATTCCTGTGGAGGCTCGCAAAGTCACCGTGCAATGGGTAATAGGCGGAATATTTTACCTCTTGGATTTTGAAGTGGGTAACGGTGAGCCTGTAGGCGATTTCGATTATGAAATAGAAGGTGTGCGTGGTGGCACTCTACGAACACGCCTGGAAGGACAATTGGAAGGTGTAACTAAGGAAGCTAAAGAGATGGCGATAAAAGCAGCTTCTAAAAAGGGACTTAGCATGCATGCGTGGCTGGATGAAGTGGTGAGACAAGCTGCGAAAAAAGATCTTTTATAGCATGAGTCAAAAGGTTGAAGTTAGTGATGCTGTGATTGGCGAAAAGCCGTTTGTTGCCATTTGGATGGTAACCTACAATCATGAGCGATACATTGCCCAGGCGATTGATAGTGTTCTGGAGCAGAAAACAAATTTTAGTTACAGGCTTTACATTGGCGAAGACTGTTCAAGCGACAATACCCGGACAATCTGTAAGAGCTATGCGGAAAAATATCCGCAACTGGTCACTTTGATCTGCACTGAAAGAAACAATATTATAAAGAACGCCGACAATATTTATGAAGCGACGTTTAACAGCGGAGCAAGGTATATAGCGATATTGGAGGGGGATGATTACTGGACAGATAAGTATAAACTACAAAAGCAAGTAGACTTTCTGGAAGAAAATGCAGACTACTCTGTTTGCTTCACCAATATAGATGTATTGAACGAAGTAGGGGATTTCATGCCACTTCCGGCACCTTTTCTCAATTTTGACAAGGACACATATCTGGTGGAAGATTTTATTCTATCGCCTTTTCACAAGCCTCTTGCGATCCCGATACTGACCATGGTGTTCCGGAATGTTATTTCTTTCCCATTGCCGGCTCCTTATTATGCGTCTCCCGCCGGTGATACTGCGTTGACCTTACTTCTTGGGCACCACGGAAAAATCAGGTATTTAAAAGAGAAAACTGCAGTATACAGGCAACACGGTGGAGGGCGATGGACCCAGGGCGTTGTGTCTGCGATCAACAGGCAGGATAAAAAAGTCGCCTCGTTGAAGATCGATAGGTCATTGTTTTACATGCTGGATTGTTTCAATGAATATTCAGGGCGTAAATATCACAAGGCAATACAGCGACGATTGTTGCCTGTTTCGAAGGAATTGCTGATATATGGCTCCGGGCTTTTGAAAGGCAGGGAAAGGGTTTCCCATATTTTAAAAATGTTCCGCGGCTATAACAAGTATAAAGACCGGACTGATTACAAAGAGTTGTTTTACTACTTGACGATATTATTTTTTCCGTGGCCTTTGAGACTATATTCCATGGTATTTGGAAAAAATAGCATAGGCGCAGAAACGAGCATGGAAAAACAATAAATTGGTGATATTTCTCCATTGATTCCTACTCACATTAATGAAAAGCACCGTTTATTCAATTAACTTTGCTGCTCTTTCATTTCTTAGATATGTGAGTGACGTGGCGAAGCTATAATAATAACTTCGCATATAAATTGACACTCATGTGTATGCTTCGTTTGATTTCATTGGAAAAAAATGTTGAATAGCTATCCTGATCTATGGTCATAGTCAAGTTGCAAGGAGGAATGGGTAACCAGATGTTTCAGTACGCAACGGCCAAGGCATTAGCGAGGCATTTGGCTACAGACTTTAAAATGGATCTTGAGTTCTTGCTGGATCGTTCACCGCGCGAAAATTTTGTTTACCGGGATTACGACCTGGATATTTTCTCGCTTGAGGCACCTGTTGCGTCTAAAAGGGAAATCTTGAAGTTTAAGAAACTCCCGGAAAACAAATTGCAAACAGCATTTTACCTGTTGCGAAATATAGTGAGGCCGCGGAAATATTATTATGAACCGCATTTTCATTTTGCGCCACAGGTGTTTGAGCTGCCGCGTCATTGTTATCTAGACGGTTATTGGCAAACACCCAAATATTTTCAATCCATCGAGCAGGAGATCAGAAATGATTTCAGGTTCCGGGAGCCCGTCATTGCTACCTCGCAGGAACTGAGCACGATGATAAAGGAAAAGAACTCGGTTTGCATCAATGTAAGACGGGCAGATTTTCTGAACAACAATTTTCATGGGGTATGCGATATGAAATACTTCAACCCCGGTATCGATATAGTTGCATCGAAGATTACAGATCCGCACTTCTTTATCTTCTCAGACGATCCGCAGTGGTGCCTGGAGAACTTCAAACTGGACCACTCTGTAACATTCGTGGGACATGAGCATAAAGGCAATAAATTCTCGAACTATCTGCAACTAATGTCCCAGTGCAAACACTATATCATTCCCAATAGTTCATTTGCCTGGTGGGCTGTCTGGTTAAATGGCGACAGGAGCGACAAGATCGTCGTGGCGCCGACAACGTGGTTTACAGATGGGGACTGGGATCCCAAAGACCTTATACCCGACAACTGGATACGGGTAGCGAACTAATAATTCTGTGGATGCCATTTTTTAGCATTATTATACCAAGTTTTAATTCAGCACCATACCTCGATGCAACGCTGTCTTCAGTAGCTGCACAAACCTTTCGCGATTTTGAAGTTGTTGTGCTAGACGACGGGAGCACCGATAATTCATTGCAAATATGTCGTGATGCTTTTGCCAAGTATGGACTGCCGGGTGTGATAATACCACGACCGGCAGACCGCGTTAAAGGTGTGGCTAGCTGCCGCAACCTGGGTGTTGAGCTGGCAAAAGGCGAATGGGTTTGTTTTCTCGACAGCGATGATCTCTTTCAGCCCGATAAGCTGCTTGTAACTGCACAAAGCATCAGTAAGTTTGGTAACAGGTGTAAAGCATACCATCACGGTTCTGAGAATTTTGATGATGCAACCGGGAGAGTGCTTTCCAATAACACTAAGGCCTCAACAGGTGAGCCGGCTGACCTTAAACAAGTACTCACCCGCGATAATATTATCGTTACCTCAACAGTTACTATCAACAGGCAACTCTTTCTGGAGACCGGTGGTTTCGATACTGTGCTTCATGGAGTGGAAGACTATTTCCTGTGGCTCAAAGTATCCAACCGCACCAGCTGGAGTTATTCGTCTGAAATATTAACCAGGTACAGGGTTCGCGAAAGTTCGTTGATGAGCGGACGCGAGTTCAAACATTATGTAGAGCAGAATACAAGGCTGTATAACGCCATCAGGCAGGCAAATGAGTTTAAAAACGAAGAACTTAAGGTAATTCACGATTACATCCTGAAAGGGCTGATGCCTTATTATGCTTCTGTATCGCTTGCAACAAAGGGAAAGAGTGATTTTTTTAGCGGGTTGGCCCATTTGTTTAAGAAGGGCGAATACTCGATCGCTTTAAATGTCTATTCGAAATATTTGAGGCACGTTACACTAACTAAATTATCCAATCTCAAAAAATCCGTCTAGGGATCATGAATATGCTGAAGAAAATTTTCAAGCCTTTGTACGAACGTTATCAATACGTAATGAACAAGGCCAATAGAGAAGAAGTTGATGCATTGTATAAGCTACTGTATAACAAAGTGCACGACCTTGATCGAGCGCTTCCGTTAGCAGCTACGCAAACCATCGATGCTTTCAATTTTCAGTGGGATAAACTGAAGGACGGAGAAGCGATGCTCAGTGATAAATGGTTCAGGGATAATGTGACGAATATTATCACTGACAGTGAAACAATGATCAGGCCGGAGTGGTTCAAGGGGAAAAGTGTATTGGATTGTGGTTGTGGCGGTGGCCGGTGGTCGTATGGACTGGCAAAGCTGGGAGCTAATATTACAGCGGTAGATATAAACGACTCCGCGATCGCAGCCACCCGGGAAGCGATCCGCGACATCGATGTACAAAAGGAGTTTGTACAGGTGCCACTGGAACAGCTTTCTACAAAATTATTAACCGACAAGAAGTTTGACCTGGTCTGGTCGTGGGGAGTATTACACCACTGCCCGAGCTTTACAGAGGCTTTTAATGAGATCATTAAATACGTTAAAGATGGCGGCGTTATTTACCTCTATCTATACGGACGGGAATTCGTGTCTTACGAAGAAGATATCAATCTCTTCAAGCTTAGGGTGCGATACAATACTTTGTCGACCTGGGCGGAGAAAGAACAGTTCCTGGTTGATCGGGCCAACGGCGACCGCACCAAGATCCACCAGAACCATGATATATACAGCCCGTTGCTGAACCGCAGGCTGGATTTTGATTACGTGAAAGAGCTTTTGGAAAAGAACGGCTTCACAGATGTGCAGCGAACCGTTAACCACGCCAACCTGCACATCCGTGCACGTAAGATACCTGTTAACCACAGCGATGATGCGTATATAACCAATACGGTTGCAGAGCCGTGGTTTATGAAATACAACTAACAAATGTGCGGTATAGCCGGTATATATGGAAGTATAGGCAATGATGCCAGGGATGGTGCTTTGCGCCGGATGTCGGCATCTTTGGCCCACCGCGGACCTGATGGTAATGGATTTTACCAGGACGGTTCCGTTGGGCTTGCACATACCCGTCTTTCCATAATAGACTTGTCGGAGCAAGGCAATCAACCCTTGTTTAATGAAGACAGGAGTCTCGTACTGGTATGTAACGGTGAGATATACAACTACAAAACGGTCCGTGAAACGCTGATCAGGAAAGGACATCAGTTTGCTTCAAACTCAGATTGTGAAGTGATCCTCCACTTGTATGAAGAGCATCGCGGGGATATGGCTTCTGTTCTTTCGGAGCTTACAGGGATGTTTGCTTTCGGTTTGTGGGATACAAATAAGAAACAACTGTTTATTGCCCGCGACAGAATTGGAATAAAGCCTTTGTACTATGGCTACACAAGCGGATTATTTACGTTTGCGTCTGAGGTGGCAGCTATAGTAAATGCGGGTCTTGTGAAGTGCAGTGTAGACGAGACTTCGCTGTATGAATATTTTATGCTGGGCTCGGTGCCAGGCCCTCATACACTGTATAAAGAGATCAAGGCTTTAGAGCCCGGTTATTTTGCGACAGTTAGTGAAAACGGATTTTCCGCACACCAGTACTGGGATATCCCGTTGTATGACGGCTCTTCAGCTAATGAAGGTGTCCTGCTGACGGAAGCCAGTGCGCTGTTTGATGAAATAGTAAAAGACCACCTGGTAGCCGATGTGCCGGTAGGTACTTTTCTTTCTGCAGGAGTAGACTCTTCGCTGATAACAGCAGCAGCTACCAGGCACCAGGCAGGTATACACAGTTTTACTGCCTCATTTCCCGGTGAGCCGGAGGATGAAGGGATGATTGCTGCTGACACGGCAAGAAAGCTGGGAAGTACTTTTCATTCCTACCAGCTGGCCGGCGATTTCTTTAAAGATTTTGAATACCATTTTCAATACATAGATCAACCCTTTGGTATCAGCAGTGGACTTTCGCTGGGACGCATCAGCGAAATGGCGCAGTCTAATATCAAAGTCGTGCTAAGTGGTGACGGCGCTGATGAATTATTTGCCGGCTATACTCGGCATGAGCCTTATTGGCAGCCGCCTTTTTTGGAAAAAATACCTGCGAGATTTCAGAGTACTGTTGTAGCAACCGCCGCAAAGCTCACCCGCCGCAAAAGTTTGATGGAGTTGAATGAACACCTCAAGCTCACCAACGGAGAGAAGTTTTTATCGAGAACACAAGTGCTATCGCCGGTCGTAGTTGCTTCACTTTTATCAGGCGATGTTATGAAGCAGGTGGATACGCGTCGTTATATTAATCGACTTGATAGTTATTATACAAAGCGAAAAGATTCGGATGAAATAAATCGCATGCTTTACGTGGATGTGAAAACGACACTTGTTGACGAGATGCTGACCAAATGCGACAGGATGACTATGCGGCATAAGATAGAAGGACGCGTGCCTTTTCTTGATCACCGCTTTGTTGAGTTTGCTTTCCGCATTCCATCGTCGCTGAAGAGACGCGATGGTGTTGGTAAGGTACTGTTAAGAAAGATGCTGGCATCACAGCTGGGAAATGAACTGGCTTACCGTAAGAAAACCGGTTTCAATTCACCTCTGAAGCAATGGCTGCAGAATAATACCGAGACCCGGACATATGCAAAGGAAAAACTGGGACAGATAAGTCCGGGTTATTTCAATGCTGCTACGTTGGGTATGATAAACAATGATGTTGGTGCGGCAGATCCCAATGCGATATTTTATTTGTTGAGTGCGAGCCCTTTTTTAGCTAAGTGAAAATACTGGTCTTAACACCTAATTATCCCCGGAAGAACGCCCTGATGAATGGTGTTTTCATTCATCAGCAGGTGAAGGCGCTGCAGGAGCTTGGTGCTGAATGCCATGTAATGCTCCTGCATAACTGGTATCCTAAGTTTGGCCTGCACAAGTACCATCCGCATTGGCAGAATGGCTTTGAACAGTGCCAGTCATATTTTGATGAATACGAAGGCGTGCATGTTCATCACGTTCCTGTGGCTTTACGCATGCCGGATAGGTTGTTTAAGAATGATTTTTACAGACAGGCTGCCCAGGCAGTTGTTAAATATGTAAAGCGTAGCAAACAGCTTGAAGGCGCTGATTGGTTATACGCGCATTTTCTTACCGACTATGCATACATTGGTGCGCTTGCTGTAAAAGAATTGAAAATAAAGCTGGCTGCGATAGCACGCGGTGATGATGTACACGCATGGCCGGAACAACAGCCGCAATTGGTTCATCATCTGAAACATGTGTTTGCCAACGCTCATGTGCTGCTGGCCAACAGTGGCAGGCTGGCATCTGATGCACAGAAGTGGATGGATGCAGTCGCTATTCGTGAAGTAAGGACAGTATATAACGGAATCAGCCACGATAAATTTGTCCCCGTACAAAGTGAAACAGAAAAAAAGATATGCCTTGAAAGATTTGGTCTTGCCCCGGCATACAAATACATGATCTGCGTAGCAACGCCTGTAGCGTTAAAAGGCTGGAAGGAATTGCTTACTGCCGTGAAAAACATGGGCGAGCAACTGGCGAACTGGAAGTTGCTTATGGTTGCGCCCCGTAGATCGGCGCCTGATGCACTTGACCTGGAAGCATTGAGCCGCGAGGCGGGCGTCGGCGATAAGACAATTTATATGGGCCAGCTCGATCCAACCGAACTGGCAAAACTATATCACGCTTCCGACCTTTTCGTTTTACCTAGCTATAACGAAGGTATGGCGAATTCATTGCTTGAAGCGATGGCTTCAGGGCTGGCTTGTGTAGTAACGGATGTTGGCGGACATGCAGAAGTGATCGAAAATGGAAAAGACGGAATTCTTGTTGCGCCCCGCAATGTAGCAGAACTGGAAAATGCGTTAGGCACAGCGTGTAATAACCCTGCGCTTTTACAGCAGTATGGCGTTAATGCCCGCAAACGGGCTTTGGAATTTGGCACCTACGCCGAAAATGCAAAACGCTTGTACGACTTTCTTGAACGGTATCCGAAAGTAAATTAACATGCTGATCGACCTTATAGCAGGAGCACGTCCCAACTTTATCAAGATCGCGTCACTTGTTGATGCGATCGAGCAGGTAAAGGTGGAAGGTGCTCCTGTTCGATACAGGTTGATACATACCGGTCAGCATTTTGACGAAAAGATGAGCGGTAGTTTTTTCGAAGAGTTGAATATCCCGGCGCCGCATTATAATCTTGAAGTGGGAGCGGGTACACAGGCAGAACAGGCAGGTAAGATCATGAAGGCCTACGAGCGCATACTGCTTAAGGAGGCTTGTGACATCTGCGTGGTAGTAGGCGATGTGAACTCTACCATGGCTTGCGCAATAGCTGCTAAGAAAATACCCGGTGTAAAACTGGCGCATGTAGAGGCTGGTATTCGGTCGGGAGACCGTACAATGCCTGAAGAAATAAACCGTATCGTTACTGATTCGATAACCGATTATTTCTTTACCACATCGGAGACAGCCAATGAACATCTTCTGAGTTCAGGTGTGGCCAAAACTGCGATCTTCTTTGTAGGTAATACAATGATCGATACGCTGCTGAAGAACGTGTCGCGACTAAAGAAGCCGCAGGTGTGGGATGAATTGAAACTGAAAAGCGGACAATTTATCGTATTGACTTTACATCGTCCCAATAATGTTGATGATGATGCAAAGCTCGCAGACTTGTTGCATACGATTGCTTCAAGTGCTGAGGGAACGAATATTGTTTTCCCTGTGCATCCTCGAACAGCGAAGGCGTTGAAAGCCCGAGAGTTGGAGATTTCGAACCTTCATGCGATCGAGCCTTTAAGCTACCTGGAGTTTAATTACCTCGTGAAGCACGCGAAAGCAGTGGTTACTGACTCGGGTGGTATAACGGAAGAGGCTACAGTCCTGGGGGTTCCCTGTATGACTTTAAGGGATTCAACGGAACGCCCCGAAACCTGCACCATTGGTACTAATGAATTGCTGGGAGCAGGCACCAAAAATATTCCCGCAGCGTTTGTTAAGTTGTTTGCCGGAAATTGGAAGAAAGGTTCTATCCCGGAAAAATGGGATGGAAAAACTGCGGCGCGTATAGTTGAAATGCTGACAAATCGCGGCATGCTATTGAACAACAATGCCGAAAATGAATTAGATGCCGCCAGGTATACTTTATAGTTATTAAGTGAAAGTTCTTGCTTTAACACATGCTCATCTCCGGACGGAAGGATTATCTCCCGTTTCCTGCGAACGCGCCGATTCGGCTGTGCATGCATGGGCAGATCAGTTGGGTTGGAACATAGATGTAGTACACACCCGGAACACTGCGTGGAAAGGGATATGGCCCAATGGACGGGGACTTAATGTAAATACGATAACGGTAGATGCTCCCCGGCGGTTGTTTGTTGACGTACCGCCGGTGTTCACTTCAGAACTGCGGCGCCATGTTAAGAATGGTGCGTATGGAGATTGTGGTAAACTGGTCGTTTCGCGGGTGAGAGAAAAAGCACAATACCTTTTTCACAGCCGGCAGGCGCTTACGGTGCCGCTGGTAAAAGGAAGGCGATGGGGAAGGATACTCGCATCACAAAATTTTAACGAAGCGAAATACGATATTATATTTCTTACCGTTGGGTTTGGAGACGAATATCTTTTAGAGACTGCAAAAATATTGTCGGACAAGTTGAAGATACCAATGGTTGTAGATTTTCGGGACCTATGGAGTGAACATCATAACCAGGACCGCTTCACTGATGAAGAGCGCCGCCTGATACGCGGATATGAATCAAGACTGCTAGCGAACGCGGTATTGGTAAGCGTTCCACAACAGGAAATGGTAAAGCGGCTCAACAACTGGGTTAAGAAAGATGTTTGCCTTTTTTCGCACAGTGCCTATGTTGCTCCTGAATGGAGGGATGGGCAAGTCGTTTCAGACGAGTTCAGGATGCTGTATGCAGGAAAGCTGTACGGCGATGGTCCCGGTATCAATATGCTACTGCAATTACTCAGCAGGCTTGTAGCTAAACATCCAAATAAAAAGATAAGTTGTCATTTCTATATCGACACTCCCGAAAAACTAACTACCCTGGTGCAACAACAAGGCTTGGGTGATCATGTAGTTGTCAACGGATGGATCGCTCCCGATGCACTCTGGCGGGAGCTTCGCAGCGCCCACTTGCTTGTTGTGACAGATTCTGGTGTTGCAGAGGATTTTCCTATAGTGCCTACAAAAACTTTCCAGTATGCTCATACCGGCCGGCAGATATTGTCGTTGGAGAAACATCAGAATCCCGCTATGGAAGCGTTTTTAAAACAATACGAGGCAGGAAAAACTTTTTCAGGAATAGATGATGCGTGCGAATGGGTTGCTGAGCTAATGCGAAATGAACATTTATACACGGTAATGCCGGCGCTACGACAAGTGCCGTTGCGCAACGATGCAGCGCTTAACCTGGCAGCAGATATTACGAGAGTTTTACGTAAAGGCCATTTGAACGGATAATAACATGTGCGGTATTCTCGCGATCATAAATAAAAATGAACAACGTGTGGTGAGGGCAGATGAGCTGAATAAGCTGTCTTCCATTATCAACCACCGTGGACCTGATGATGAAGGTTTTTTGACCTGGAATGCAGGCGATGAACCTAAGATATGGGCTGGCGGAGATACAGCGGCGTCTACTTTAGCGCACTGGCATTATAACAGACTTACACCCGACCAGTCATTTACAGTTGGCTTTGGTCACAGGCGTTTGTCAATACTTGATCTTTCACCCGCAGGACATCAGCCTATGCTGCTTTCGGATGCGGGTCTTGCAATTACGTTTAATGGCGAGGTGTACAACTACCTCGAGATAAAAGCGGAGCTGGAAGGATTAGGACATAGTTTTAAAACTAAATCTGATACTGAAGTCATACTACACGCCTGGCAGCAGTGGGGTAGGGCTTGCCTTGATAAATTCAACGGCATGTTCGCGTTTGTGCTGCTAGACTATAAGAACCGTAAGATTTTTGCAGTTCGCGACCGCTTTGGTGTAAAGCCGTTGTACTATTATGTAAACGATAACAGCATAGTTTTCGCATCAGAGCTGAAACAGATAAGAGCTTTAAATGGATTTAAGGGTAGCGTAAATGATGAACTGGCCCTTACCTACCTGGCAATGGGTGCGGTAGACCAGACGAGTGGTACGCTTCACAAAGAAATCAACCAAATACCCGGCGGTCACTACGCCGAGTTCGAATCTGGCACTCGCGATCTGCGGATAACAGAATGGTACAGGCTTAAGCCGCAAAAATGGCAAGGCAGCTGGGATGATGCCATTGTTAATCTGAAGTCTGTGCTAAACGA
>JAJNBR010000056.1 GCA_021156265.1 Flavipsychrobacter sp. | reverse complement strand
CCGTGGCAATGCAGAGCTGAAGCAGAAAGAAGAAGTGAACGTAAGCAGCTTTGCGAACGGCCACTACATGATCCGCGCTACTACAGCAGCAGGAATGACAATTAGTAAACCATTCAATGTGGTGAGATAATATTAACAATGCTTCATTTACTTCTATGCTAAGAAGTAAAGGGCCGGCTATTCTTAGCCGGCTTTATTTTTTTTATTTTCTCCGGCTTACCGCTCCAGGTATAGCAACACAGGCAGGTGATCGCTGTATCCGTTCATCCAATGGTATCCGCGCCAGGACCGGTAAGGGAAACCTTGTTGTTTACCCGATCGGGTAAGGAGAAACTCTTTATTAAATATCTCCGCTCCGGAAAACTTCCAGCTGCTGCCTTTTTGCATAAATGCCCGTGATAAAATGATCTGGTCAAAAAGGTTCCAGCGGTTCTGAAACGCCGCCGTTCCTTTTCCGTTGTTGTACAATTCAAGCCATGGATTGAACAGTGTATAAGGCTTTATCCTTTCGCGGCCATCATTGGCATTGAGGGTATTTACGACGCTTTCGTCGATCGGGTCATCATTCAGATCTCCCATGACGATCACTTTGCTCAATGGATTCTTCTTCATTAGTGAATCAATGATGCGTTTATTGGCAGCGGCAACCTGCTTTCGTTTAGGGGCCGTTTCACCTTTGCCTTCGCGCCTTGATGGCCAGTGGCTGACCAGCAGGTGCATGGTGTCCTTTCCATCAAGCAGGCCGGTCACGAAAAGTATATCACGTGTGGTTTCTGTGTGACCGCTGTTGGTTATAGTTAAGTGAATTGGCTTACTATCGATAAGTTTAAAGAGCTTGGGTTGGTACAGGATAGCAACATCTATTCCTCTCGCGTCATGGCTTTCATAAGAGAGATTTTTGTAGTCATATTTTTTGATCTGGTCGTTGCGTACCAACTCCGACAAGACCTGTGCGTTCTCTATCTCGGCCAGACCTATTATAGCCGGTGCACCGGCTTGGCTGGTTTCAGCCATTTGTTTCAGCACATAAGCTGTATTGTGCAGCTTTTGCCGATAAATATTTGCAGTGTATTTGTATTGTCCTTTGGGGGTAAAAGCATCATCATCCGTGTGCGGATCATTGATCGTATCAAACAGGTTCTCTACATTGTAAAAAGCAATGGCCAACTGCTTTGGCTTTTGCGCAAAGCATGGTGAGCTTGCCGACAATAATAAAATTGAGATGACGATACGCACTCCATAAAAATAAGAAAGCCCCGACAAAGCGGGGCTTTCTAACCTATTGGATGTTTATTAAACTACTGTAGCAGTAGCATTCGTTATCTCAAGTGCTTTTTCAACCATGTTTTTCGAGCCGATGAATATCGGGCTGCGCTGGTGCAGTTCTGTTGGCACAATATCCAGGATATTGCCGGCACCGTGGCTGGCCATTCCACCCGCAGCCTCCATCAGGAAGGCCATAGGGTTACACTCGTATTGCAGGCGCAGCTTGCCCTTTGGAGAGCTGCTGTCGGCGGGGTACATGAAGATACCACCTTTAATAAGTGTGCGGTGCATATCTGCCACCATCGAACCGATGTAACGGTGCGAGTAAGGACGGCCTTCCGCCTTATTGTTTTCCATGCAGTATTCGAGGTATGCCTTCAGGCCTGCATCGTATTTGCAGCTATTACCCTGGTTGATCGAATAGATCTTTCCTTTTTCAGGGCACTGCAGGTTAGGATGCGACAGGCAGAATTCGCCAATTGAAGGTTCCAGTGTGAAGCCGTTTACGCTCAGCTTGGTAGCATAAACCATCATAGTGCTGGAGCCATATATTACATAACCGGCAGCCATCAGCTTATTGCCCGGCTGCAGGAAGTCTTCCGGTGTGCAGGGTGTACCCACGGGGCTTACGCGGCGGTAGATCGAAAATATAGTACCGATAGGTGCGTTCACATCAATGTTCGAAGAGCCATCCAATGGGTCGAACAACACCACGTATTTAGAGTTAGACGAATAGTCATCGTCAAAGCATACATAATCATCGTTCTCTTCAGACGCGATGCCCGCACAATCATTGCTGTATTGAAGCACGCTGATAAGGGTTTCGTTGGCATAAACATCCAGCTTCATCTGCTCTTCGCCTTGAACGTTGGTAGCGCCGTGTTTGCCTAATATATCAACCAGGCCGGCTTTCAAAACCTGCTTGTTGATCATTTTACAAGCCAGTCCGATATCGCGAAGCAGCGCCGACAGTTCGCCGGTAGCCTGGGGAAATTTCCTGGTCTCCTGGATCGTGAATTCGTCCAGGGTGATTAATTTACGGGAGTTCATGTATGCTTGATTTGCTGAATATTTAATGCAAAAATAACGAAACCAGCTGATACAATGCCGTGTTTTCAAGCCTTTTGCGGGTTTCGGATTATATTATAATAAAATATTGTCGGGGTTAGATTTCTAAACTATTGAAATTACCTTTGCAACGTTTCTTAACCGGGCGGAATGATACAATCCTTTAAAAATATCAACCGGCAAACGCTGGAGGTGCAGCAGCCCGAGGGTGCGAACTGGATCAATGTGACCCCTCCTTTCCAGGAGAACGAGATAGATAACCTGTCGCGTACCCTGAATATTCCGCGCGATCTGTTGACGGATACCCTTGATATCGAGGAGCGTGCGCGCTACGAGATAGAGGATGGGGTGAAGCTCATCATCGTTAAAACGCCCGTGGAAAACAAGTCGCTGAATGAAAGTGATGCGGATTATGTGACCATTCCGATATCTATCATAATTACCGAACGCAACCAGGTGGTGACCGTTAACTCGTTCGAGAATGTGGCTATCCGCCGCTTTCTGAACACTTTTGCCAAGCGGCACCCCGAGCGTCCCAATATGATGGTGCTGAAGGTGCTGGAAAAAGTGGTGATGGATTTCATGGAAGTACTGAAGGAGATCAACCATCGCCGCAACATACTGGAGCAGAAACTGTACGATGCCAACCGTAATGAGGAATTGCTTTACCTGATGCGTGTGCAGAAAAGCCTGGTGTATTTCGTTACAGCGTTGCGCTCTAACGAGCTGCTGTTGATGAAGATGGAGCGTACCAACTTCCTCAACGCCGATGAAGAGGAGCGCGAATTTCTCTCGGATCTTGTGGTAGAATACTCACAGGCCCTTGAGATGGCCAATACCTATACCAACATCCTTATCAGTACCATGGATGCCTTTGCCAGCATCATCAACAATAATATGAACCTGGTGATGAAACGACTCACCAGTATCACGATCCTGATATCGCTGCCAACGCTTATCGCCAGTTTCTTTGGTATGAACGTGGACATACCTTATTCCGAAGGTCATTATAGTTTTTACCTCCCGGTATTCCTGTCCGTGCTGGTGTCGGCGATCGTGAGCTTCTACTTTAGCAAAAAACGCTGGTTCTGATGTCTGCCGGCAAACGTTTTAATATCCGTGTATACGGTATATGGATACGTGGGGGGAAAGTGCTCGTCAACGAAGAGCATATCCGCGGTCAACAGGTGATCAAATTTCCCGGTGGCGGAATGGACTGGGGCGAAGGCACGCTCGACTGTCTGCGACGCGAGTGGAAAGAAGAGCTAAACCTCGAAATAGAGATACTCGATCATTTTTATACTACAGACTATTTCCAGCATTCGGCATTCGATGACTCGCAGGTTGTTAGTATCTATTACCTCGTCTCTTCGCATATCCCACCTGAAGGCCTGGTGAACAGCGAAGCCAACGAACGTACTTACTGGATGCCGCTAAGCGAAGTGTCGGCCAATACATTCACTTTATCTATCGACCAGAAAGTAGGCGCTATGCTGAAGATATTGCACGATACTAGCGCTTTATAGCCGTTCTTTTTATTTCCGTTTTCAGGATGTCTATTGCCTGGTGCAGTTCTTTGCTGTTCATCGACGCAAAGCCCATGCGGCAGGCGTTCATTTTAGTTTTATCGTAATTATAAGTTTGTCCGTTGGGGAAGAACAAGCCTTTCACCGCGCAACGGTTGGAAATATCTTCGAGTGAAACCTTCCTGTCAAGATGTGCCCAGAAGGCTAATCCGCCTTCAGGCGGGTTACAGTGCAGGTAGTTTCCCAGTTCGCTGCACAGCAGTGCGTGTGTTGCATCGCGCCGCTCTTTGTACAAATGCGCCGCTTTGCGGATGTGGTTTTTGATGGTGTTATTTTGAAACAACTTTCCGAAGGCATCTTCCAACACCTGGTCGCCCTGGCGGTCTACCAGCCTGCGGTACACGGATACCTGCTGAATAAAATCGGCCGGTGCAATAATGTACCCCACACGAAAAGCCTGTGATAATATTTTGGAAAATGAGCCGATATAGATAACGCTGCCATGCCTGTCGTAGCTCGCTATTGGTAAAAGGGGTTTGTTCTCGTAGTGGTAGTCATAGTCGTAGTCGTCTTCGATGATGGCAAAGCCATATTGCTCTGCCAGCTGCAGCAACCTGATGCGCCGCTCTATAGACAGCGTGACGGTAGTTGGGTGATGGTGATGTGAGGTGACGAATATGAACCTGATCTTTTTCTTTTTACAAAACGCTTCCAATTCATCCACTATCATACCGTCATCATCTACACCTACTTCCAGCAGGTTGGCGCCCAAAGAGCGAAAGCAGTTGTTGGCAGTAAGGTAGCTGGGCTTTGTTACTACTACATTGTCACCTATTGTCAGTAGCCTGTTGGCTACCAGGTAGATGCTCATCTGGCTGCCGTGTGTTAGCAATACATTGTCGGCGGTAATGGATAACCCGCGGTAGGTGCGCATCATTTTCGCCAGCTCTTCGCGCAGCAATACACTGCCTGCACCCGTGGCTACGCGGGTCAGGATGTTTCTCTGGGCACTTTCTGCCAAGGTTTGGGTATATGCCTTGCTTAAGGCTGCATAAGGCGCAATGCGTATGTCCGGGTACCCATCGTCGAAACCGAACAGGTGGCTTTTCCTTGCTACTGTCGGGTGAACTGCTTTATGAAAGCTAAACGATGCAGTAGATGGATAGTGCTTTACCGCACTCCCGTAACTACGCGGCTTTATCTCAGGTAGTTTATTGTTGACGAATAATCCTTTGCGTTCTTTGCTTACCAGCCATCCTTCGGCTACCAGTTCTTCCATAGCAGCTACTACGGTTTGCCTGTGTACACCAAAGTGCTCACTCAGCATACGCGAGGAGGGCATTTTGTTATCGCTCTGTAATATGCCGTTGGCGATCAATTCACGAAATGCATCACGCAACTGTAGGTATACCGGCTGCTGGTCAGCATTCTTCAGTCTGATATGAGAGAGGTAAGCGTAGTTCATTGGACTAGTAGTTTTGTTTGAACTGGACTATTTAGCTAGTCCAGTAAAATTAGAGATTTGGACCATAAACCAACTGTCATTTTTATGCAATGGATAGATAAAGACCTGCTGCTGGAAGGCGAAAAAGTGAAACTGAAGGCTATGCAAGCTGAAGATATTGACGAGCTGATCCGCGTGAGCAACGACCCCCAAATATGGGAATACTTGTCTGTTGGCTTTGAAGAGCGCTCCATCAGGGAGCAGTTTTTTGGAGAAGCTTTGCAGAACAGGGGCAAAGGCACACAATACCCCTTCACGATATTCGACAAAGCCGGTAACATCATCGGCACTACTCGTTTCGGTGAAATAGAACCGGCCCACCGTAAGCTGGAAATAGGATGGACCTGGTACACGCCCGATGTATGGGGCAATGGAAACAACGAAGAATGCAAATACCTGCTATTATCCTACGCCTTTGAGAAACTCAACGCCGTTCGGGTGCAGCTCAAAACCAATGAGAAGAATTACCGTTCGCGGCGTGCAATTCTTCGGCTTGGCTGCACATTTGAAGGCATATATCGCAACCATGTCATCCGGCAAGGATTTGTCCGCAACTCGGCTATGTTCAGTATGCTGCCCGAAGAATGGCCGGCAGCCAAAGAAAAATTGAAAGCTATTGTGGATGCTAAGTATGCAGGAATGTATGCTTACTTAAATGATGCCTGTAATATTTCCTACAGTGGTTACACCATCACCACGCAAAAACACCTCATGCAGCCGGAGCGCATTCATCGATGGCTTTTTACTGAATCGTATTGGCTGAAGAATGCCCCGCTAGCCACTGTTAAGACGGCGCTCGACCATTCATTTTGTATTGGCGTATTGCATGAAGGGGTACAGGTAGGTTATGCCAGGTTTCTGACCGACTATGTGCGGTTTGCCTACCTGGCCGATGTGTACATTGAAGAAGCGCACCGCGGCAAAGGGCTCAGTAAAAAAATGATGGAGGTATTGCATTCACTCGACTGGGTGAAAGGCGTGTGCAAACTTATGTTGCATACCCTGGACGCGCATGGGCTGTATACAAGGTTTGGTTATGCGCCGCCTGCGTTCCCCGACCGGTATTTAGAAAAAATGCAAAAACAACTCTGGCAATGATAGAGATACAACCAATGGCCACGATCCATGAACTGCGGGTCTGTGCTCAAATGATGCACACACAATTCCCGTGGTCGGAATTAAACTTTGACCTGCCTGCCTGCGAGCTGGCCTTCAAAGGCAGCTTTAAAGAAAACTACGTAGTAAAAGATGGCCGCGAGATCATTGGCTTTGCGATACTGCAGGTGCAAGGTGCCTTCAGCGGCTATATTCAGTCTATCTGCATTTTGCCTGCGTATCGCAATAAACAACTGGGCTCACGCCTTCTTCGCTTTTGCGAAGAGCGTATACAGAAGAACATGCCTAACGTGTTTCTCTGCGTTTCCTCTTTCAATCCCAACGCACAACGCTTTTACTATCGCCATGGTTATGAAAAGATCGGTGAGCTCAAAGACCAGCTCGTGCGCGGCTATGATGAGTACCTGCTGCGCAAATCGTTAGGGCCGAGGGATGAGTTTTTGCAGCGGAAAGCCGAAGAGGAAAAAGAAAGCGCTGTGTAATAAGCAGCGCTTTTCTTAAAACATTCAAAAAGATAACGTTACACCATAGCACTTTCGCCTTCCACTTCTTTCTTCGGCTGCGGCATATTGCTCATTACTTCAGCCATATCCAGCGCCAGGCCTTGCGCTATGCGCATACCCAGTTCCATATCGGCACGGAAGAAATGGCAAAGCTGGCGCATGATGATCTGCTGTTTCTTCTCAGTAGCAATGCCTTTCATAGCGCCCACGATATTGTTCACCAGGCTAGTCTTGTCCTCTGCCGATAATACATCCCGATAGAACATGCCCGGCTGGGAATAATGGTCATCTTCGCCGGGTCCATTACGATCGAACACGGCAGCGATATTGCTGTCCAGTTCCATGCCCATTTGTTTATAGGCTGCGTCCGGTTGAATGTTGTCAAAACTATTAGGGAAATAATTCGGTGCGCTACCGGCATTTCCGTCTACACGCATGGCTCCATCACGTTCGTAGTTATTCACTGCGTATGGACAACGGTTAACCGGCAGTTGCTCATAATTCACACCAAGACGGTAGCGGTGTGCATCAGGGTAGGAGAGTAAACGTCCCTGCAGCATCCGGTCGGGCGAATAGCCGATGCCATCCACCACGTGTGCAGGAGCAAAGGCTGATTGTTCTACATCGGCAAAATAGTTATCCGGTATTTTATTCAGTTCCAGTACACCCACATCTATCAGTGGGAAGTCTTTATGTTGCCAAACCTTGGTCAGGTCGAATGGATTCCATTTATAGGTCTTTGCCTGCTCTTCGGTCATCACCTGCACACGTACTGCCCATTTTGGATGATCACCACGCTCGATGGCCTCTACCAGGTCGCGTTGTGCCCAGTCAGCATCTTCGCCTTTCATTCGTGTAGCCTCTTCGTTGGTGAAATTTTTGATGCCCTGCATGCTCTTGAAATGGAATTTCACCCAGTGGCGTTCGTTATTAGCATTGATAAAACTGAACGTATGGCTACCGAAACCATGCATATGCCTGTAGCTATAGGGCGTACCCCTGTCGCTAAACAGGAAGAGTACCTGGTGCAGGGCCTCCGGGTTGTGGCTCCAGAAATCCCACATCATCGTCGGGCTCTTGGTATTGGTCTTCGGGTCGCGTTTTTGGGTATGTATGAAGTCGGAAAATTTCTTCGGGTCTTTGATAAAGAAGATGGGTGTGTTGTTGCCTACCAGGTCCCAGTTGC
Source organism: Flavipsychrobacter sp. (assembly GCA_021156265.1). Classification (GTDB taxonomy): domain Bacteria; phylum Bacteroidota; class Bacteroidia; order Chitinophagales; family Chitinophagaceae; genus Polluticoccus. Next base: position 4,052 of record JAJNBR010000056.1, on the reverse strand, counting down.
CTTCTTCGGTATAGAACTTCACTGCAAAACCGCGGGGGTCGCGCTCTGTATCGGCCGAACCTTTTTCGCCACCTACGGTAGAGAAGCGAAGGAAGACTTTTGTCTGCTTGCCGATTTGGTTGAATAGTTTGGCGCGGGTGTACTTACTGATATCATCTGTTACGGTAAATGTGCCATAGGCACCGGTGCCCTTGGCGTGTACCACGCGCTCCGGTATCCGCTCGCGGTTGAAGTGCGCCATCTTTTCATGCAGTATAAAATCCTGCAGCAGCAACGGGCCGCGCTGGCCGACACTCATGGTATCCTCATGATGGTAGTATGGGATACCCGACGCGGTGGTGAGTTTTTTTCCTTCTTCCATAAGTATCAGATTTAGATACAAAGGTTACGAGTAATAACTGAACATATTTAAATTCATTCGTTATTTTAATATCGATAAAAACTATGGGTTGTTGCCCTTTTTGGATGAATTCATTCATTGTGTCTATGTTAGTTAAGATGTATTAGTATGTGAAATTGGTATAATATATTTGAACTAATGATCTTATAAACATCAGGTCGTCTGACTGTCGGCGCATTTCGTTTGCTGAACGATAACCGCATTTCGCCAGATGAAAACGATGATTAACCAGTTGATGCAATTAGATAATTGTTTGAATCCTAGTTTCGGAATTCACTTAAACGTTTATTCTATGAAAAAGAAACTCTTTATCACATGCGCAGCAATATTAACGGCGGTTAGCGCTCAAAGTCAAACACCGTCATGGCAGTCTTCCGGAAATGACTTGCTTAGTGATCCTATGGCTACAACTCAGGTCGGTATTGCTGTTCCTCAAACAGAAGGGGGAGATAGGCTTACTGTAGGTGGAAATATTGGCTTTGGCTTTACAACGGGGGCCATGCGGCATATTTGGGGTAGAAGTCCAAACTATGGTCTTGCCATGTTTTCAGGAACCAACTGGAATGATGGGGCGGCTGTTTTGCTGGGTGGACATGACTACGCAGGCGGCAAAGGAGACGTTACTATATCGGCAGCCCAAGAGTCAAACGGTATTAACGGTGGATCGGTTTTTTTTAGAAGATGGGGAACTGGTGGTTGGGCTACAAATATGACTATCGCTCCTAGTGGAAATGTTGGTATAGCCGATGATGCTCCCAACGATAAATTAACTGTCAACGGGAATATAGGATTTAGCATTCCAAGTACGGGGTTCCGACACATTTGGGGAAGAAGTTCGGGCTATGGTTTGGCCATATATTCAGCCAATGATTGGAATGATGGTGCGGGCATTCTATTGGGAGGGAAGCATAACGCAACTGGTAATGGTGATGTTATCATATCGGCTGCCGACGATGGAAATGGTTGGGGTGGATCAGTTTTCTTTAAAAGATGGAGCATTAGTAATAATTGGGTTACAAATATGGTCATCGACAAGGATGGTAAGGTTATTATTGGCGATGTCCCGAATACTAATACAGCACACACGTACGGACTTTATGTTGAGAAGGGTGTTATTACTAGTAGGGTAAAGGTTGCCTTAACAAACGATCCAACAAACTGGTCTGACTTCGTATTTGCCGATGATTATCAACTGAGGTCACTAAATGAAGTTGAAGACTTTATTAAAGAGAACAAACACCTGCCTGAAATACCTTCAACTGAAGAAGTGCATAAAGAAGGTTTAGACCTGGCGCAGATGGATGCTAAGCTGTTGCAAAAAGTTGAAGAGCTGACGCTGTATATTATTCAACAGCAAAAGGAGATAGAGAAGCTGAAAGACAGGATAGCTAAATAGTCTGGTGCGCATCTTTTTCACTTCAAAATCTCTTTATTATGAAGAAACGAATTTTTCTCACAACAGTCTGTATGTACTTCATACAAATTGCTCACGGCCAAGTACTAAATACAAATTGGGATTTTAGTACTTATAGTCAAACCATCTGGTCAACGCCTTCCGGACCGTGCTATTCTATGGATTCCCCACTGCCGGGATGGATAGTGACTCATGGTCACCCTCATAAGGAAGTGGTACACGATCAGGACGCATTTTGTGAAAGTATTTTTATCGAGGACTCTGGTCCGGCGCCCGAGGGTTGTGGACATGGTGTTGCTGCGACTTTTACATTTGAACCGGGTGGAGAGTACGTTATCGCAATAGCATTATGCAACGCCAATCTTTCCACTGGTGTGCTGAATGTGAGGTTGACCGAGAACATGCCGTCGAACAGGCAATGGGCTGGTTGCTGCGATGCTATCCCGACTAACAATTTCGGGGCAAATAGTTGGGTCACATCAACAAACACGTTCAATGCGTACAAGGAGTATCATGTGACTATCCCAGGTAATGCCAATTTTAATTATCTATGGATATACCCGGAAAAAGTACTTCCAACAGGTGGAAATACAATGGTATGGCTGGATAACGTCCAAATCTATAGAAAATGTAAAAAGAATCTGTTTGCTAGCGGCAATTTTATTCAGCCGAAGAGCTATTCCTATTATCAATACATTTATGGAGGTTCGGTTTATGGATCAAATCCTTCTGGATTGGCGGCGACAGATCCGAGTGGGACTACTACGTTCACAGCATCAGAGCAGATAACGATCGATAATAATTTTATCGCGACCATAAATCACGGGCAATACGTCTTAATGAATATCGAGAAGAAATGTAGCATTGTGGCCGAGGAAGATGCTTATGCGAAGCCAGGCTCTGCTGAATTGGTCGTTGTTCAACCGAAAAACGGTATTGGACGATCGCACAACGGCGCCGGTTCGCAACAGCAAATCGACAATAAAGCAGCACGCCAAATAAGCAGTTGGCCTGGTAAAGGTTCTACAAACGGCATTCGGATCTATCCCAATCCGGCCACCGATCATCTGACACTTGAAGTTAGTCCTAAAGGTGTATTTGACGTTCGTGTTATTGATGCCGTAGGCAGTACTAAATACGCTAAGCAGATTTCCGGCAACAATAAACACGCTATCGATGTCGGCGAACTGCCTCCGGGTAATTACTTGATCCGGGTCGTTGGTGAGGGGCTCAACCACACCGAACGCATCTCAGTCATACGATAAAATAATAAAGGCTGTCACCCGGCAGCCTTTATTATTACTCCTTATCTGCAGTAATTATATTCCGCCGTTGTTGGTGTTCTTCACCAACAACGATCTAGGTTAACACTAATACTTATAATGAGTGATAAAGCCGAAATCATCCACGCCAGTCTCGTAGAATCTTGCAGTACTATGATGGTACTCGATCATGTCACTGCACATTCCGGCCCGTACCGGATTCTGATGAATATATGAGAGCTTCTGCACAACTACAGCTTCAGTACGCAGAGGCACGCTTAAGGCATTACGTTCCCATATCTGGTATTTGCGGTCTTTGGCATCCACTCTGAACTGTTCGATCGTGTCCGTTTTCCCAGCCCTCATGTTTTTCAACATCATCTGTGCTGTGTAGCGCAAAAAGTCGCGTTGCACATCTTGTTCACGATGAGGATGGGTAATATGCCAAATAAGATGAATGTGGTTGTTCATAATAACGAAAGAGCACAGGTAAATGCGCTTATTTTCAACCAGGAACTTCAGGCTGTCCATGACTATCTTCTTATACCGGTCGTCAGCTAGCAGTGGCTTCCACTGCAGGATGGTGGCCGTAAAGAAATCCAGTTCATATTTATGATAGGCAGACATCAACTGTAAGTTACCGCACGAGCAGGTATTTTCCTATATCGTTGTTGGTGAAGAACACCAACAACGGCGGGAAAAACTTGGTGACCATTAGTGCCCAGGTTTGTATATAGCCTGATCTGAACGGAGTCATTTTTTGTGATCGTTATGGGAGATATTCTTATGCTATCAACCCAAAGATTAGCGATTGATGGGTGAGTCCCTATTAAACAGCAAATAAGACAGATTAGGCGGGTGATAGTTTTCATAATGTACTAATTATTATTGAACTAACGTCTTTTAAAAGAGGCAAGTAAACGTTGTATTATTGTAATAACAATCAGGGATATAGCGGTAAATATACCAAACCAGA
>JAJNBR010000055.1 GCA_021156265.1 Flavipsychrobacter sp. | reverse complement strand
GAAAGATACAGCCTTTAGAAAGAAAACACGTACAAATGATTAACAAAATCTTCTATAAGAAATGGATGAATGGAGCTATTTTTGTGGTTAAATTTTAAACGGAGCTTCCCCTGAATCGTTTTCTTAGAATACTACGCTATACTGCGCTCGCCCTTGTTGGTCTGGTTGTGCTGGTGCTGGTGTTGGTCAACCTGACACCGGTGCAGAACTTCCTGATGCAGCGCGTGGTGGTGTCGCTGGCCAAAAAGCTGGATACCAGGGTGGCAGTCAAGCACATCCGTATAGACTTTGCCAACCACCTGCTGCTGGAGGGCCTGTATATAGAGGATAAAGCCGGAGATACACTGTTGTATGCCGGGCAAGCCCGTGTACGCATTACGGACTGGTTCTTCCTGAGAAGTGACGAGCCTGTTATTACTTACATAGGTCTGCACAATGCATATGTGCACCTGTACCGCACCCGGCAATCGGACGAATGGAATTATAAGTTTATTGAAGACGCATTTGACACCGGTAAAAAGGACAGCACCAAAAAACAGAATGAGTTTGAGCTGGACCTGGAGAAAGCCGACCTGCAGAACGTACGGTTCCACATGGATGATGCCTGGGTAGGCAGCGATATGGATATTGACGTAGGCAGCCTGCGGGTAAACGCTGACGAGATAGACCTGAAGAAGCGCGTCATTGATATCAACCTTATAGAACTGAAAAGAGGCGGCATTGTGCTTCGCGATTACGAAGGCGGTCGCCCGCCAAAACCACGCAAGCCCAGGGTACTGGATACAACTGCTTTCAATAAAGGCAACTGGCTGGTAAGCGCAAAGAGCCTGGTGCTGGAGGATTGTTTCTTCAAATTCGACGTGGGTGACGGCCCGGCGCGCATCAATGAGTTTGACGAAAGCCACATGCACATCACAGGTATCAATATCGACGCCAGGAAGGTCAGCATTGTGAAAGATACCATACGCGGACGCATGGCGCACCTTGCGGCCAAAGACCACAGCGGTATCATGATACGCAAAGCCAGCGCCGACGTAAGCGTATCACCGATCGCGTCTATAGCAAGGAACCTCTACCTCGAGACCAATAACAGCAGGCTGCAACATTTTTACGCCATGTACTATGAGCGCTTCCCCGACTTCAACGACTACATACATAAAGTAGTAATGGAGGCGGACATGCGCAATTCAGTAGTTGACTCGAGGGATGTGGCTTACTTCGCTCCTGTACTACGCAAATACCCCACCCTTGCCAAAATATCAGGCTATGCCAAAGGCACCGTTGATAATATCTATGCCCGCAACCTGCAGGTGAGCGATGGCGGCTTCAGCATCAAAGGTGATGTGCGGATGAAAGGCCTGCCGGATATCTACACTACCTGGATAGAATACACCAACGGAGAGATACTGACCAGTGGCCAGGCCATTATGAAGTATGCGCCCGAATTAAGAAATCACCCCAATCTTGCGCTGGAGAAAGTAACACATGCGTACTTCGCCGGCAATTTTAAAGGCTATATAGAAAACTTTGCCGCCAACGGATCGCTGGTGACCAATCTCGGCACACTACGTTCAGACATTACCATGAAGATCCCTGACTTCAGGCAGCAGACTGCGGTGTATGCAGGAAAAGTGTCGACCGACAATTTCAACCTGGGTACTTTGATCAGGCAGCCAGACCTCGGCGTCATTACCTTCAGCGGCAATGTACACGGCAACGCGTTTGACCCCAAGGATGCGAAAATATCGCTGGATGCAGTGATCAGCAGGTTTGACTACAAGGGTTATCCATACAGAAATATTACTGCTAATGGCCTGCTGGAAAAGAACAGGTTCAATGGCGACCTGATGGTGGACGATCCGAACCTGGCCTTGGCTTTCAATGGTATTTTCGATTTCAGCAAAGATCAACTGGCGATCAATGCCAAAGCCAACCTGCTAAAAAGCGACCTGACGGCGTTGAAGCTGACCAAAGATACTCTCACAGTGAGCGCCGACTTTGATCTCGACTGGCAGGGCAACACGATTGATAATTTCCTTGGTTATGCCAAGCTGTACAACATCAACCTGCTGCGCAATGGCCACCGTCTCGATCTCGATTCGATACACGCATACTCAACGACAGACAACGGCAAAAAATCGATCACTATCGAGAGTAATGCACTGAGAGCCGTAGTGAAAGGTGATTTTCAACTGAGTTCTCTGCCTGCCTCCATACAATCTTATATAGGCAACTACCTGCCCAACTATATTCACCCGCCGAAAACAATACCTGCCGACCAGAATCTAACATTTGAGATACGGACTAAAGAGATTGACAGTTTGCTGGCTGTAGTCAGTCCGAACCTAAGTGGCTTCAGGGATGCAACCATATTGGGCGCGCTTAACACTGCGAAGCAGCAACTGAGCGTTGATGCGATGATACCTTACGGGCGCATAGGCGAGATCCGCATACAAAATGCCACCATTACAAGCCTCGGCGACTTCAGGCAACTGGCAGTAAACGCAGATGCAGACAATGTCATGTTTGGCGACTTGCACGGCGCCATCAGTCTGACCACAACAGTTGGCAATGACTCACTCACATTCAACATCGCTTCATCGTCAACATCAGAATACGGCACTGCTACCATCAATGGCCGTGCGTATGCAAGAGGCGATACGATGAATATATTCCTGGCACCGTCAGAGTTCTACCTGGCAAAAACACGCTGGGAAATACCTGGCGGTAGCCAGGCGGCAGTAAGCAATGACTATCTGTTCATCCGCAATCTTCGTCTAAGTTCGGACAAACAGGAGATCACGGTAAATTCTGAAGCAGGCACGGGCCAGCCTTTAGTCATTCAAACGTCCAACCTCGACCTGGCGCATCTTGGTAGCATTGCCGGCCTGTCTGTATACGAGCCCACCGGACGCATGAATGGTACGATCACGCTGAGTAATGTATTCAACGACCTGCTGGTGAGCGCCAACCTGAAAGCTACTGAAGTAAAACTGGGCGAAGACACCATAGGCAATGTGAATGCAATTGGTAGTTATGACGCCGGCAAACATTTGCTGATACTCGATCCTTCGAGCGGAGTGTATCGGGGCAACGCCTCTATTACTGCAGGCGGACGTACCGTATTTGATAGCACCAGCAATCGCAAGCTGGATGGCAACATCGTGATCAACAACGCGCCGATAGAATGGATAGCGCCTTTTGTACAAGGATATGTGAGCAAGCTTGGCGGCACACTGAATGGCAGCGTGGCTGTAAAAGGAACTGCCAGCGAACCCGATGTGGAGGGTACGGCGAGAATGGACAATGCGCATGTGCGTATCGACTTCCTGGGCACTGAATACGATATCCATACGGCCACCATCAAGATCAATAACAACGAGATCAACTTCGGCGACTTTACATTGTTTGATGCCTATAAGAACAGGGCCATCTTCAATGGTAAGATCACACACAACAGGTTCAAGAACCTGAGGCTGGCCATGAATATGGGTTCGTCCAAATTCCAGGTGCTGAACCTGAAAGACTATGAGAATGAAGCCTTCTATGGCAACCTGATAGCGGGCTTCCAGAACTTGTCCATCACGGGACCGATAGACGATATCAGGATCAGGATTCAGCGCGCTATGCCAGCAGATAAGTCGCAGCTCTATATACCCATTGGTACTACGTCCGAACAGGCAAGCTATAGCTATGTTACATTCAAGTCGTACGACACTACTAAACAGGCAATAGTGGTTAAGAAGCCGAAGAACAAACTCAATATTGAAATAGATGCGCGCCTGAACACGCTGGCTGAGATCACGCTGGTACTCGATCCGTCTACAGGCGATGCCATTACTGCGACCGGCACCGGTAATATCAATATGTCTATTCCGTCGGACAATGACATAAAGATGTACGGGCAGTATGATATCGAAAAGGGCAACTACCTGTTTACGCTACGACAACTGTTCTTCAAGCGCAAGTTCGATCTGAACCCCGGGAGCCGCATTAATTTCAATGGCCTGATAGCACAGACCTCCATGAACGTGGAGGGTGTGTATACAGTAAGGGCAAAACCTTATGACATGCTGAACAGAGATCAGCAGACGATCGTGAACGCTAATAATAACGAAGCAAAAGAAGCGAAAACAACGCAGGATGTAGACGTGCTGCTGTACATGAAAGGGTCGCTTGAAAACCCCACGCTAAGCTTTAAGCTGGGTATACCGGAACAACGGCCCGGTACTATTGCTTATGAAGAGTTGCGCAGGGTGAACCAGGTTGAAACAGCCCTTTTCAACCACGTGGCGACGCTATTGCTCATTGGTAGTTTTTACCCGCAGGACAATGCCCTGGGCGGCGGTGCTACGGCAGGCGCTATCAGCAATGTGAGCGAGGTACTGTCAGGCACCGCGTCGTCGCAACTTACGAACCTTGTTAACAGGCTGACCGGCAATGACAATTTATCCCTTGCTGTGAAATATGGGTCTTATGCTACAACCGATGCTACGGGCACCACAGACCCTACTACTACCCGAAGCACTGTAAGCTTTGGTTTCGACTATAAACTCTTCGACGATAGGGTAAGTGTTGAATACGGCGGCTCTTACGACTGGGGTAAACAAACCAACAACACCAACAACAGCAGAGTGTTGAACCTTGCAGGTGACGTTCGCGTAAGCTACCAACTCAGGGAAGGCGGCAATACCCGTGGTTACTTCTTCCGTAAGGAGGGCTTTGACGCCTTGGGCAACCAGAGTCTCAAACGCGTGGGTCTCGGCCTGTCATGGCGCAAATCATTCAATACACTGGAAGAGTTTGTGAGAGGAGAAAAGTATGCTGCGAGAAAACTGGAAGAACAAATGCGCCGCGATTCTTCTACTAATAATAACAACAACAGTCGCCCAACAGGCGGTACTTGGTAATTAGCTCCTGCTTACTTCCCGCAGGTATCCTTCGAGCACGCTCGCTATGACGTCCCAGCCGAAACGGCTGTGTATTATTTCCACACCCCTGGCCCCTACATCGCGTCGCATATCAGCCGATGATAAGAGTTCAACTATCGTTTCGGCAAACCGACCGGGTTCCGTTTGCATAACGGCGCCTTCACCGCTTTGTATGCCAAGTCCTTTAAAACCGATATGCGAGCATACAACAGGTACACCCATAGCCATCGCCTCCAGCACCTTATTTTGCGTGCCGGCGCCAAAGCGCAGGGGCGCAACTACCACACTGGCCTCATTATAAACCTTCGCCAGGTCTTTTACAAAACCTGTAACCTGTACATATTCACTGGCTAAAGCCTGCACTTTGGCAACAGGCCGCTGGCCTGCGATGATAAATTTTGTATCCGGAAAGCGCGTACGGACAAGGGGCAATATTTCTTCTGTGAAATAAACGACCGCATCCACGTTGGGGGCGTAGTCCATATTGCCGGTGAAGAGCAGCGTATGGTTATGGCCATAGTCGTGGCCGCCTGCTTTAAACAGATCGAGATCCACACCGTTTGGCAGCAGCTTGATATTATCCATCCTATGAACCTCTTTCAGATAATCGAGGTCTTCGTTAGAACAAACCAGCGACAGGTTGTAATCCTTTGTTACCGCTTCATACTTCAACACCCTGCGTTGCTCTATATTTTCAAATATGCGTCGCGGCAGGTTGCGCTGCATTTTTTTGCGTCTTTCCCAATAAAGCGAGAATGCATCGGGTAGATCGAGAATGCGTGGCAGGTCTTTTCTGTCCTTCAGGTATGGCGACATGCGCAGGTGCTGCACATGTATAGCGTCGAACTTGTCTCTAGATAAAATTTCATTTAGCTGCGCCTTCATCTCACCCGACTGAAAGTACAATACCTGTAACGGTTTCGTATCCCAGGCTGCCGTCAGGCAGCTGAGCGCCGACTTCCATTTAGGTAAGTATACAAGATTAACTTCCTTGAATATCTTTTCCAGTTCCGGCTTATACCCAAACTCTTCTTTGGTTTGTGCAAACGTGAGCAGGTGCAGCTCATGGCTTTTACTTAACCTTTTAGCCAGGTTGAATATCTTCAGCTTATCCCCGCGGTAGGGAGGGTAAGGAATGCGGTTAGCTAAGAAAAGTATCTTCAATGCGCAGGAGCTTTATACAGGCCGATGCTTATTTCAATATCTCGTGGCCGAGCTTATCGCGTTTTGTTTGCAGGTAAAATTCATTGTGTGGATTAGGCGCTATCTCTATCGCAACATTCTCAACTATCTCCAGGCCATAACCATGCAAGCCGGCACGTTTACGCGGGTTGTTCGTCAGCAGGCGGATCTTCGAAACGCCGAGATGCCTTAATATTTGCGCACCTACGCCATAGTCACGCTGGTCGTTTTTAAAGCCCAGGGCAAGGTTGGCCTCCACCGTATCTTTGCCTTCTTCCTGCAGCTTGTAAGCTTTCAGTTTGTTCAGAAGACCGATACCTCTACCTTCCTGGTTCATATACAACACAACACCTTTTCCTTCGCGCTCTACCATTTCCATTGCGGCTTGCAATTGTTCACCGCAATCGCAACGAAGGGAGTGAAGAATATCACCCGTGAAACAAGAGCTGTGCACCCGTACCAAAACCGGATCATCTTTATCCCATTCACCTTTCTTCAATGCCAGGTGTTGTTCTCCGGTATTAGTTTGACGAAAAGCGATAAGCTCAAAATCGCCATGTTTGGTTGGCATGTGTACACGCACCTCTTCCTCTACCAGGCTTTCGGTACGCAGGCGGTATTCTATCAGATCTTTGATGGAAACTATCTTCAGGTCAAATTTCTTAGCGATTTCTTTCAGCTGTGGAAGGCGGGCCATAGTTCCGTCATCGTTCATGATCTCTACCAGCACACCGGCAGGCTCAAAGCCGGCCAACCTCGCAAAGTCGACGGTAGCTTCGGTATGTCCTGCACGACGCAGCACACCTTCGCTTCTAGCACGCAACGGAAAAATGTGACCCGGACGGCCGAGATCTTCAGGTTTAGTGTTTGGATCTATCAGCGCCTGTACGGTTTTAGCACGATCGTGTGCAGATATACCTGTGGTGCAGCCATGACCGATAAGGTCGACCGAAACGGTAAATGGCGTTTGGTGTAGTACGGTATTATTCTCAACCATCAGGTTCAGCCTAAGCTCTTCGCAGCGCTGCTCCGTTATTGGCGCGCAGATAAGACCGCGGCCATGCTTCGACATAAAATTGATGATCTCAGGAGTTACATTTCTTGCGGCGGTTATGAAATCGCCCTCATTTTCCCTGTCTTCGTCATCTACAACTATCAACAGCTTCCCGTTCCTCAGATCCTCCAGTGCAGATTCAATAGTATCCAACATATAATAGCCCTCGTGTGTGTTCTATCCTGCAAATTTACTACCAATTGTAACTAAATCAGATATGGATTTATAGTTAATACAGATAAAGCGGTAAAAAACAAGGCTGAAAGGGCGGGAACGGGGCCTATATAGCTCTATTTTTCAGCATATTTTCGACTGTAGCGACAAGTCTCTGCATGATGCCCTGCCTGTCAAAACGTGTTACAGCGAACTCTTGCCCATTGGCAGCGATCAACCTGCCCATTGCAGGATCATTAACGACTCTGTCTACAGCTGTCGAGAATTCAGCAACGGTATTAGCCTGCAAATAGTGTTTGCCGGCAATAGCATCGATTCCCTGCATGCCAATACTGGTACTTATAACCAGCTTTCCTGCAGCCATCGCCTCCAATATCTTGACACGAATGCCGCCCCCGGACCGCAGGGGAACTATGAGTATATTCTTATCGGCAATAAATTCATCGGCATCCGGCACCACCCCGGCACATATCACCCCGGGAATCTTTAATGCTTTAAAAGAATCCGGCATATTCCTTCCGGCATAGTAAAAAGTAACCGCCGGATTGTTAACGTGGATAGCAGGCCATATTTCGCTTAGAAACCAGTTGATCGCTTCAGCATTGGGCAACCAGTCCATGGCACCCAGGTGATAACACTTCCAGTCTTCAGTTAGCCCGGTTTGCTTTAAATGCTCGGTATCTATCCCAAAAGGCACTGTGAGCACCTGTTTATTATACGTTTTGGCTATCGAAGCGTCCACCTCGGTTATAGCCAGTAAGAGATCATACCTGGCCCAGGCCTTTTGCTCGTAGTGACGAATGCGTTTGGCAAGATCACCCAGGTATATCCGTTTTAGTAAGGACTTGGTTTCCATCGCCACTCTTCCCCACACCTCCCACTCCACATTGTGCATACGCAAGGTGGTTAGCGCGTTGGTTTTCCGGATGTCAGGAAGATATTCAGAAAGAAATACACTTTCCACCTGCACCACCTCGGGTCGAAACTCCTGTAATGTCAAATTAAGCCTTTCCCGGTACTCCGCATTATCGAAACGGACCGCATGATTGGGTAACGATCCGAACAAGTAGTTCAAAACAGTGGGAATCGTTTTTACATCATTGTTTACATCCACTGTTTCAACCCTTACTCCGGGAAAAGCAGACCGAACTATTGCAGGCTGCACATAGTGGCGCGAAGTATTCATCGCCAGCAGGCAAACATCCCAGCCCGAATCGCGATAACCATCTATCATGGCTTTCATGGCCAGGTTGCCGCCATCGCTCGGCGGGTAAGGTACACGGTTGGTGAGTATAAGTATACGTCTTGAAGACATTGAATGCGAGTTACAAAAATAAATTCCAAGTTGAAAACGTTTATTTTTACCTGATGGTACGGAAGAAAATAGTTTTCCTGGGTTCCAAGCCAATTGGCTACCGATGCCTTTATCACCTGCTGCAGGAGCAGGATGCGCTCAACGTAGAGGTAGCAGGTATACTCACGCAGCACCGAAAAGAATTCAGTGGAGACGGCGATCTCCTTAGCCTGGCGCAAAAACACGAGGTATCTGTGCTGGAAGACCTGGATGCTTTGCCCGAATGTGATATTATCTATTCGGTCCAATACCACCAGATATTGAAACAGGAGCATATCAACAAAGCCAGCCAGATTGCTGTCAACCTGCACATGGCTCCGCTACCCGAATATCGGGGAAGTAACCAATTCTCCTACGCCATCATCCAAGAGAAATCCGAATTTGGCACGACCATCCACCAGATAGACGAACGTATTGATCACGGCGCGATCCTGTTTCAGAAACGCTTCCCGATTCCGGACAATTGCTGGGTGAACGATCTGTATGAACTCACGTTCAGTGCTTCTGTCAAACTGTTTCAGCAGACGCTAAAGCATATTATTGAGGGCAATTATAATCCTGTACCCCAACAATCGCTCATGCATAAGTACGGTACATCACTGCACTTCAGGCAGGAAATCGCCGACCTGAAAAAGATAGACCTTAGCTGGGATAAAGAAAAAATTGAACGTCACATCCGTGCGACAGCAATGCCCGGATTTGAACCACCTTATGCCGAGATCGACGGCCAAAAAATTTACCTGTCTACCACGGCTTCATGAGCAGAAAAAAACATATTGTACTAACCGTTACCTCCGACCCGAATTACGACCAGCGGATGATACGTATTTGCACTTCGTTGCATAATGGGGGATATGATGTAACACTTGTGGGCAGAGAACGACCAGCCAGCAAGCCGCTTATCGAACGACCGTTCAAGCAAGTGCGCATCAAACAACGCATAGACGAGGGAAAGCTGTTCTATGCGCTGTACAATCTGAAATTATTCTTCTTCCTCCTGTTTAAAAAAATAGATGCAGTGTGCGCTATCGATCTCGACACCATTCTGCCGGTGTTCTACATATCGAAACTGAGAGGAATACCGAGAGTGTATGATGCTCACGAGTTATTTTGCGAGATAGAAGAAGTGGTTTCCAGGCCTGCCATCCAGAAAATGTGGTATGCTATAGAGCAACACACCGTGCCTCATTTCAAATACGGTTATACCGTCAACCAAAGCTATGTAGATGAATACAGGCGCATGTACGGAGTAGAGTACGCTATTGTCCGCAACGCGACTGTATTGCGTCAAATCGCCCTACCGGCAAAACCCACCAGGTATATACTGTACCAGGGTGCAGTGAACCACGGACGCTGCTTTCCCGAATTGATAACTGCGATGATGCATGTGGATGCACAGCTCATTGTGTGTGGTGAAGGCAATTTTTACGCACAGGCAAAACAGCTTACTAAGGAGTTGGGACTGGAACAAAAAGTCATCTTTAAAGGATACATTCCACCATCAGAACTTCCTGAATACACGATCAACGCCTATATTGGCATCACCCTGTTTGTGGCTACCAGCAAGAGCAATGAGCTATCGCTGGCCAACAGATTTTTCGACTATATGCACAGCGGAGTTCCGCAACTCTGCGTTCGCTACCCGGAGTATGAGAACATCAATAAGCAATTCAAGGTGGCAGAGCTCCTTGATACGGTTACTCCCGAATCTATAGCCGCTGCACTCAATAAGCTGCTCAATGATGCTGCATATTATGCAACCTTGCAGCAAAACTGCATGAAGGCACGTGAAGTGTATTGCTGGCAGGAAGAAGAAAAACGATTACTGGGCGTTTATAAACGATTATTCGATGCTCAGTGAAGACATCAGGTTTAGTGTAGTGATACCAGCATTTAATGCAGGTCATACAATTGAGCAAACGATAGATTCTGTTTTGCGGCAAACACATGCTGCCTACGAGATCATTGTCGTGAATGACGCCAGCAGCGATAAAACGGGAAAATTGATCGAATCATTCGGTGAAAGAGTGAAACACATCGAGCTGCTACAAAATTGCGGCGGTTCTATAGCACGTAACAAGGGATTGGAAGTCGCCACGGGTAGCCATGTTGCCTTCCTGGACGCAGACGATCTGTGGCACGAACGGAAACTGGAGATCACGGCATCTATCCTGTCTGCAAAGACAGACATCAGTTTTCTATACCATAGTTACACGCTACAGGACATCAATACGATTGACATTCCAGATGGGGTGATCTTGTACCAGACGCCATTTGTAAAATTCCTTATTCGCAACCCGGTGGCGACCCCCTGCGCAATTGTCAGAAACGACAGTGCGTTCCGGTTTGAGCCGTCCATGCGTTATACAGAGGATTATGACCTGTGGTTGAGAATAGCTTATAAACACAAAGCTTATTTCATAGACATACCGCTTACACAAATAAGCAGGCCTGTACTATCGGAAGGAGGCCTTAGCGGCAACAAATGGAAAATGCGTAAGGGAGAATTGCGTGCGTATAGCAGGCTGGTAAAACTCAATCCTGTATTCCTCCCGCTGCTCCCTTTTTTATATAGCTACAGTCTCGGAAAACACTTCTATAAAAAGATCAGTGGCAACTAATCAATACCCGCTACCGATATCTCCTTTACAGCCCCCTGCTCTATACGAACTACACGCGCCGGAAACTTCTGGATGATCGAATAATCGTGTGTGGCCATGATGAAGGCTGTATGGTAGTCGCGACAGATGTTAAAGAGCAATTGCATGATCTCGTCGGTTGTGTCGGGATCAAGGTTACCGGTAGGTTCGTCAGCAAGTATCAGTTTAGGATTATTGAGCAGTGCCCTCGCTATGTCCACACGCTGCTGCTCTCCGCCCGACATTTCATAGGGCATCTTAAACCCTTTATCCCGAAGCCCTACTTTAGCCAGCACGTTCTCGATCTTTTCTCGCATCAGTGCTTTGTCCTTCCATCCTGTTGCCTTCAGCACGAACTCAAGATTATCGTACACGTTCCTATCGGTAAGCAGGCGGAAATCCTGGAAAACGATACCGAGGTTACGACGCAGCAGTGGAACGGTTTGCCATTTCAATTGCTTGAGATCAAAGCCGGCAACGCTGCCTTCACCTTCAGTCAGGTAGAGGTCGCCATACAGTGTCTTCAGTAAACTGGACTTGCCGCTGCCTGTTTTACCAATAAGGTATACAAACTCTGAGCTGCCGGCTTCGAAATTGACATTACCCAATATCAGTGATTTACCCTGGTAGATGTTGGCGTTTCTCAACGATACGATCTTTGACTCGGTCATTGTTGCAATTTGTACAAAAATAAAAGCTAAATCGGACTATAGAGCACAAAAAAAATATAAATACCAATACCTTCAAAAACAACAATGCCTCCGTTTTGCGGAGGCATTGTTTATTGAGCAAAAAAGCTATTAGTAAGGCAGGGATCTCGATACGTGTGTTACCGTTTGACAGTTGTTGTTGTGCACGGTATACAAGGCGTCCGGTAATATCTGTTACCTGAACGGTTGCATCGCCACCGTTGCCTTTCACCACCACAAATGAGCTACCGTTAGTCGGGTTCGGAGCAACAACGATGTTGCTGTTGTCGTTCATAACAGTATTCAAACCCAGCGGGAAGTTGCTCACGTTGATGCGATCCACATAGAAGTTGTTACCACTTGCGAGGAAGCTGCTCTGACCTGAAGACTGATCAACGGTAGGAATGTAGCGGAAACGGAAGAATGTTCTGCTTGTCCTTGCTGCCGCAGGAATGTTCTTGCTTTGCAGCACCCAATCGCCTGTCCACAGTGGAGCATACTTGCTACCGAAAGTACCTTTGTTAGCCAGGGCAGCTTTAGTAGTCCTGTTAAACTCGATCCAGGTTGCACCACAGTCTATTGAGTAAGCCAGCTCAAGTGTATCGTTCATGAAGTCTGAGAAGCTTGTGCGGAACGCGCCAGAAGTCATAAAGTTGATATTGCAATCGCCTGAAACCATGCCAGACAGATCGTAAGCTGGGGTGAAGAAATCATCATAATCACCCTTATGCATACCTACTGATGTCTGAGGGAATGTACGCTCGTCGTAGCCGCGGTAAACGATAGACGTATTATCGTAAAAACCTGTATTATTAACAACTTCCCATTTAGGGGCATTGTTATAGTAGTTGAACGAAGGCCAGTTGTTGTACTCGTTTTGGTTAAACTCCTGGTAGTATCCGGCAGGCACAGTATAGTTGCGGTCAGCAACATATACTTTTTCGCTTTTCAGTGTGTTGCTGCCTGCGTTGCTGGTGGCAGTAAGTGTCACAGTTGCCCATCCTGGTTCAGAAAACACAACGGGCAGGTTAGTGTTAAGCTGACTGCCTGTTTGAGTGACCGGGTTGCCACCGTTGCCACCGTTTGAAAACTCCCAGGTAGCGCTGGTAACTGTATCTCTCCAGCTTCTGTTCCTGAAAATGAACGTTTGGTTAGCCGGTTGATCGTCGCACATATAATATGTCCTTTCCCTTTCGGCAGCAGCTGAATTGCTTAATCTTT
>JAJNBR010000303.1 GCA_021156265.1 Flavipsychrobacter sp. | reverse complement strand
CTGAAGCTGAGCGCAACTCCATTTGCCGGCGCAACATTCAACTGGACAGGCCCGCAACTGTGGACTGCAACAGGCCCCAACGTAAGCCGCAACCCGATTCTTTCGAACCAGGGTGGCTGGTATGCTGTAACAGTGAACTGGGGTTCTTGCGTATTTAAGGATTCAACCTTTGTCAATGTCGCAGCCAAAGTAACTCCGGCTGCCCCTGTTGTATCGGTGGCCGTAGGTAGTAACCCGACCTGTAAGAATATGGCGCTGGAACTGGATGCGCAAACGAACCTGGGTGCAGGTGGTGACTATTTTTGGTACGGTGGCAGCTTGCCGGGAGTGTTGTTAAGTCAAAAACTGTCGTTCCCTAATATCCAACCTGCGGATGCCGGTACTTATTATGTGTACGCGCAGACACTGGCGGCCAACGGGGGATGTATTACGGATACAGTGGCTTACAATATTAACATGCTGCCCGACGTTACGGCTACCATGAGCGTGACCTACAGCTACGGCTGTGACACCGATACTGTGAGGATCACGAACTCTTCTACCGGTAACAACAAAACCTACATCTGGTTCAACCCGGTGAATGGCGGGGTTGCGACACCGAAATTCAATGACTCTCTTGGCGCTCCGCTCACTATTATTTACAAGCCGCATGTGCTGAGAGATACTGTGCCGGACACTTACGATGTAAAGATCGTAGTGAGTAACGGTGTTTGCCAGGATTCAATGATACAGCGTATTGTGTTTAACCACCCGGTAAGGGCTGCGTTCGATGTTTCTGCTGATACGCTGTGCCAGCACACACCTATCAACTTCCTCAACAAGTCGTCGGCGGCTGTTGGCCCTACACACTTGTACCTGTGGGACTTCAAGACCAAAGAAAAAGATACGGCACAGACTTACGATGCTACGTTTACTTATCACAATCAGGGGGTGTACCTCGCCACACTTACTGTCACCGACTATCTCGGCTGTAAGGATTCGGCCCAACGGTATATGTTCATCGACTCGACGGGGCCTATATCGTTCACTGTAAGCGATAGTGTGGTCTGTGCGGGTGACAAGATAGACTTCTCAGGTATTTACGAGCGCTTTGGTACTGTATCAACGCTTTGGGAATTTGGCGATGGCAATATCGTGACCGATACGCCGATCTCTCAGCACGGCTTTGATATACCAGGTACCTATGCAGTTAAATTCACTTCGTTCAACCGTGTATGTCCTGATACGTTCAATGTACGCGACATGGTGGTGAATCCTTATCCGCTGGTAGACCTTGGACCTGATACAAGCATTTGCCCGAACGGCGCGCCGGTATTTGTTCGCGAGCTGTTCCAGTTTGCAAACCCATCGGCAAGGTACAGGTGGAACACGACTGTAGAACGCGACACCACAGCCGTGCTGGCAGTACGCCATCCGGGCGTGTATGCTGCATCGGTAGAAGTAGATGGTTGCGTGACCACTGACAGCATTAACGTATTCAAGAACTGTTATGTAAATATTCCAAACGCCTTTACGCCAAATGGCGATGGCAATGATGATTACTTCCTGCCACGCCAGTTACTGTCAATGGGTGTGAAAAAGTTCAATATGACGATCTTCAACCGCTGGGGACAGAAAGTATTCGAAAGCAGAACCATCGACGGCCGTGGCTGGGATGGTATGTTTAACGGAGAAGCTCAACCGCTGGGTGTATACATCTACCAGGTTTCGGTAACATTCAAGAACAATGTTTCTGAGAACTATACAGGCAACGTCACTCTGCTACGGTAAATGAAGCATTTTAAATAAAAAAAGCGGGCTGCCATGCAGCCCGCTTTTTTTATCAGCTCCCCGAAGTTTAGTCGCCGTCATACCATTCATCCCTGTCTGCATGTTTCCAATACGTCACATTATCCCTTCGCGCCTCTTTAGGTCCCGACACGCACGACGAAGCAAAACTCAGGGTCAGTACTGCCGCTACCATATAAAATAGTGCTTTCATAACTCTTCAATTTATTCCACCGGTATTGCCAAAAAAAGGCTACCAACTACCGTTAAGATTGTACGAAAACATAGTGAAGAAAATATTAAAATAACTCATTGTTGAATGGTCTCTCGCTGATAGATGACATGCAGTTGGTTATATATTAGCTCTTTAGCATGTTTGACCTGCCGGCCTTCATTATGAGTTTCAACGCTTAAAATCTATCTTAGCTGATCGAAACCATTTTCTTAATCCTTAAAATATAACGGCACTTTACCCAACCAGCCTACCATAGATTCAGTCTATGTATATGGTAAATTGATAAAAAACGCCCGTTACTTGTCCGTCGCCTTGGCATATAGTGTACCCGGTCAGACTAGTGAGTTACAAGAACTCATCCAGGCATGTATCCGCAATGAGCGGAGTGCCCAGGAAAAATTGTACCACTTGTTCTATTCGCGCATGATGGGCGTGGTGAGAAGGTATATTGATCATCAGGAGCAGGCAGAAGAGGTTCTCAACAACGGTTTCCTCCGGGCCTTCCAGAAAATTGAGCAGTATACTTTTCAAGGTTCTTTTGAAGGCTGGTTGAGAAAGATCGTTTTTCACGCTGTTTCAGACTACGTGAAACAAAATGTACGTTATAATGAAAAGATCGTACTGGTGGAAAAAGATCAGCTGATACATAAAGACCACGCAGACAGGTTGTACTACAACCAGCTGCTGGAGCTGGTACAGGCTTTGCCGGATGCTACTAAAGCGGTCTTTAACATGTATGTGATGGAAGGATACTCGCACAAGGAAATAGGCAAAATGCTGGGCATTAGCGAGGGGACTTCAAAATGGCACCTGTCCGAAGGGCGCAGGATGCTGAAGGATAAGATAGAAAAGTTACAATTGCATTATAAAAAATAAAATTTTATCCAGATGGATAAAAACATGATTAACATAGATGACCTGTTCAGGCAGCGACTCAGCGGAGGCGAAGAGAAAGAGCGCCCGGGAGCCTGGTTGCAGATGCGGGAACTGCTGGATAAGGAAATGCCGGTTGTTGCTGGCAATACGACCAACTGGCGTCGTATGTTCGGTTATGCGGCAGGCCTGGTATTGCTGGCCTCGGCCAGCATAGGCGGTTACACAGCCTATACCTCTTTCAGGGATGCCGAAACGCAGCTGACAGCGCCAACGGTGGCAGTAAATGCACCGAAGCCAGGCGGTTCGAATAGTTCCTCAACTACTGCTATCCTGGCAGAACCAGCCAGGGAAAATGCGGGTAATGAGGCGACTACCTCAAACGATGCTTCAAGTCCGGTTGGCCAGCGAGGCAATAGATCGATAGCGGTTACGACCGGTAAACCGGCAAGCAACGCATCTGAAAATAGCGCGAACACAACAAAACG
>JAJNBR010000302.1 GCA_021156265.1 Flavipsychrobacter sp. | reverse complement strand
TAAGAAAGTCTATCGCCGCTATTCGCTGCCGGTTTTTATAATAGTTGGTAAAAGATCCTCCCGCAACTACTCTTGTAGCCGTAGCTTCTATTGCTCTTACGGGTCCCGCGGAAAGATTACACTCCCAGGGTGTGATCAAACCTAATGCCTTGTTTATTTTTATAAGATTTGCCTGGCCGCTTGTTAAAGTGAATGTACCGCCCAGGTACAGATCATTACCGGTCAATTTGATCTCGTACACTTGCGCACCTGCCGGTAGCGCATAGTTAAGACTCGTAGCATTTCCCAAGCCGGGATCAACTTCCCCAACACCGTTTCTCGACTGGCTGCCTATGGTAGAAAATGTACCCCCCACCAATATGTTGGCTCCGTTCAGGAGAAAGTCGTTTACTACGCCATTGGGCGCCGGGTTCCACGACGATGCCAGGCCTGTGGTCGTGCTTATGGCAGCTGCATTATTCCTTGGTTGTCCTCCAATATTATTAAAGCTTCCTCCAACATATGCAGTAGTTCCATTGATCAATATGGCATTAACGATGCCTGTTGAGTTAGGGTTCCATGAAGTGGCAAGGCCTGTTGTGGCATCCAGCGCAGCGATATTGCTTCTTGATTGTCCGCCTATGTTCGCAAAGTTTCCGCCAGCGTATACAACAGTACCTGTGACATTGGTCGTTAGTGTGTTGACTGCTCCGGTTGAATTAGGGTTCCATGACGTAGCCAGGCCGGTAGCCAGGCTTAACGCTGCAATATTATTGCGTGGCTGGCCGCCAATATTGGCAAAAGAACCACCAACATATACAGTGGTTCCGAAGCGCGTGAGTGTTAGAACAATTCCGCTGGAATTGGGATTCCATGCAGTTACCTGACCTGCTGAATTGATCTGCGCGATCATGCTACGTGACGTGGTTCCTACCTGCGTGAAGTTACCGCCAATGATGTAACCGCCTGAGCCATCAGAGATGACCGCATTGACAGTGCCATTTACTTTTGGCCAGCTGCCGAGCGCTAGTGGGTTTGCCGTACTGGCGTCGATATTTACAAGGCTTCCACTGTAGCGTGACATGGTTGTAAAGTTGCCACCAACATAAAGTGTATTACCAACTTTTGCGCTGGATAACACTGCACCGTTGAAGATCCATTGGGTGCTGTCATTTCTTAAGATGGGGTCGCACTGAGCAGATGCGTTGTGGCCGATACCTATTGAAGCAATAAGTACCAGCATTAAGCGGTAAATACGTGTCATGTATATTAAATTCTAATTTAAATATACATTGCAATTCCTTAACAAAAAATACCATGGAAGTATTTTTTTATGCCTTAGCTGGTTGGGCATAAATGAGATACGATTCATTGCTAACAATGAATCTTAAAAAAGACGTGAAATTGCTAATTTAATTTGAAGGGCGCGATCAGCTGGAATTCGGGGATCGCTACGGTGATCAGTTTTTTATTATACAGGTTTTCCATCTGGTAGGTGCCGTACATTTTCCCGATCTCGCTTCTCAGATTGGCGGCCGATACATACTGGTAGCTTTGCCCCGATTCGATTATCGGTTGCTGCCCTACAACACCTTCTCCTTCTACCTCTCTGAATGAACCATTGCTGTCTGAGATAAACCAATGGCGGCGGAGCAACTTCACCGGGACATCGCTCAGGTTCTCGATCGTTATGCGGTAAGCAAAAAGAAATTCAGAACCGACTGGGTTGGATTGTGCCGGCTGATAAAATGTTTCTACCGTGATACTGACGCCCTCTGTAACCTGCTGTACCATCTTGCGGCTTTTTTGTAAATATAAAGAATAGTTCGGGCTTTGCCTACGGCTGCTTTTTTATTCTTTCATGGATGAAGTCCAGAACAATATCCTGTTCATATCCCCGCTGCACACCAAACCTGTATACTTTTCCTTTGCGCACTACAACGCTTTTTTCAGCCTTTAGCTCACTCCACTTTTTTTCCAGTATACCATTTACTTTCTGCTCATACTCTTCCGGATCTATCTCCGTCAAACCCTTTCTTATGCAGTATTCTGATACTTTCTTGAACTTTAGCTGTTGCGTGATCTTTACCCGGCCCCAGTGTTTCATGCGAAACTTGCCTCGTGCATAAGCCCGCGCGTAGCGCTCTTCATTCAGGAATCCTGCGGCAATAACTTCAGAAAGATATTCTTCTACCTCACTACCCCGGCAGCCCAGTTCAAAAAGCTTGTTCCGGACCTCGCTATGGCATCGTTCCTGGTATTTACAATAATGGGTTATTGCTGCACGAATGTCCATCATCTGCCCATGTATACCATTAGGATCTGTACATCGCTTGGGTTCACACCGCTTATCCTGCTCGCCTGTCCCAAGGTTCGTGGTTTTATTTTGGTCAATTTTTGCCTCGCCTCCATAGAGAGCGCGGTCAGCTTATCATAATTAAAACTCTCCGGGATATTCAGATGCTCCAGGGTGGCCATCTTCTTCACCAGTTCCTTTTCCTTCTCAATATACACGTCATACTTCACCTGTATCTCTACCTGCTCCAGCACCAGTTGATCATTTTCTTTCACTGCTTCCGCCAAAGCCGGCACCGCGGTCATCAGGTCCTTTAAGCCAATCCCGGGGCGAAGCAGCAGCTTCAGTGCACGGGTCCGCTCGGTCAACGGAGCAGCGCCGGTTGTTTCCAAAAAACTGTTTGCCTGACCGGGTTCAATTGGGAACTCGGCGAGAAGCGTTTTTATTCTTTCGATCTTGTCCTTTTTCTCTCTTACCAGTGCAACGCGATCCTCTTTGGCAAGCCCTAGATTATACCCTAATTCTGTTAGGCGAAGATCTGCATTATCCTGGCGTAACAGGGTCCTGAATTCTGCCCTGCTGGTGAACATCCTATAAGGTTCGTCGGTTCCTTTGTTGATCAGGTCATCTATCAGAACGCCGATATACGCATCACTTCTTTGTAATACTACCGGTTCTTGCTCAGTAGCGTTGCGATGGGCATTAATTCCTGCCATCAGCCCCTGACAAGCTGCTTCTTCATAACCGGTTGTTCCGTTTATTTGGCCGGCAAAGAAAAGATTCCTGATGAGTTTCGTTTCTAAGGTAAATTTTAGTTGGGTTGGTGGAAAATAGTCGTATTCGATCGCATAACCCGGCCTGAAGAATTTGCAATTCTCAAACCCTGGCACCATGGTAATTGCTTTGTACTGAACATCCTCTGGCAAAGAAGTGCTGAACCCGTTGACGTATATCTCTACGGTATTCCATCCTTCGGGTTCAACGAAGAGCTGATGGCGTTCGCGTTCTGCAAACCTGCTGATCTTATCCTCAATGCTGGGGCAATATCTCGGGCCGCTTCCTTTTATCCTTCCCTGGTACATAGGCGATTTCTCGAATCCGGTCTTTAATATCCCATG
>JAJNBR010000054.1 GCA_021156265.1 Flavipsychrobacter sp. | reverse complement strand
GATGCATCATGCAGCGTATAGGTATAAGCACCCAAGCCGCAATCAACGTCAAACACGAATCCCGGTACTAACGGCACGTCCACCTGGTCAAAAAACGTCTTGGAACAGAAAGTTCCCGGACCGGTAGGCAACTTCTTCGTATAGTTCACCTGGAAGGTACCTGCATGGACATACTGTATGGTGGCAGTGGTGCTTAACCTGCTGGTTGTGTACTGACCATCCAGGTTGCTGATATTACCCCACTCGGGGTCATAGGAGCCTGCCGTCGAGGTTAGTTCAGTTGCAGTTACTATGCCGCAGTTATTGGTCAGCTGCGTGGTAACAGTAAGCGGGCATGTGGTGTTGCAATCGATCACGTCGATCGGTAATATGCCTGTCCTGCTTTTACAGCCTGTTACATTGTCGGTCACTTCGACGCTGTAGCCGCCACCTGCAGTTGCCGTGTAAGACGAAGAGGTAGCACCTGTTATAGCACCGCCCAGGTTGTACCACTGGTAGCTGTAGCTACCGCCCGCGGGAACGTTTGCGGTAAGGACGGTATTAACAGTTGCCGGTATGCAGTAAGTGGTGGGGCCGACATAGGTGAGGCCCACCGGCGGACCGGACAATACTGTTATCTGGTGCTTGGTTGAGAAGCCGCTCGGCGGGCAGGCCAATGTGCCGTCGGTACCCGAAGCAAACACTTCTACATCGTACACTATTGGTGCACCCGTCGAATTCCAATACGTATGCTGTGCGCCGTTGGCCGCGTTCGAGTAGGTCGCCCCGTCGCCAAAGGTCCAGGCATAGGTGCCCGCACCTGTGCTGGCAGTAAACATAGCCAGGTTACCACTACATACCGAGGTAGGCCCGCTTATCACCGGCGGTATCGAAGGATGGATCGTGATGTTCTTCGAGGCCGTAACGGTCATACCGCACTGTTTTACTGTAACAGTGAGCGTAGCTGGCGTAATTACCGTAAAGTGGTTGGCAAGGAAGACCATATCAGGGTCGTAGTTGCCCGAGGTCACACTACCCGCCGTCTGTGCCGCTACCGACCAGGTAAAGCTGGCGCCGTCGTTATTATAATTACCGGAGAAATTAGTGTACGTGTTGGCACACACATCGTCCGGTCCCGTCACATTCGGGTTGATCATATCCTGTGTGATGTTCAACACATAGTCGGGCCCTTCGCAATAAGGAGGAGTAGTAGATTGCCTGCGTACAACGAGCGTTGCCGGCAGGGCTGACCATGTTACTCCCACTGAATTACCTGTAGGCGCTGACAAGGTGCCTGCGCCGGTGGTGATCTCCCAGGTGAAGATGGTACCCGGCAATGCATTGCTTGCCGTATAAGGCGTCACCTGGTTAATACAAACCTGCGTTTTACCTTTCACATCGTCAACAGGTATCGCCATTTCGGTTACGTTTATACCGATGGTCTGCGGGCATACGGTTCCGGTGGCAGTCAGCTTCCAGTATCCTACTTCATTGAATACGGCGTTGTAGGACGTTCCCGTACCTGTGTATAAAATACTGGTAGGCGACAGCAGTTCCCAGTTGGCAGAGTTGCTATTTGCCATGGAATACACCACCGCGGTGGAGCTTTTGCAGGCGGTAAGATCGCCTACAATATTATCTTGCGGCACTACGGTAACATTAAACTGCAGGTCGCCGCCGCAAAGCGCTATACGGTTCTGGAACGCGAGGTGCACCGTGTACGTGCCGGGGGTTGAGAATTGCAAAGCTACCTTATGATCATTACGGGTTCCGTATATGGGCGAAGGCGTAGGCGTATTGATGACGCCCCAGTTATATTGCATGCCGGGCCAAAGCGGTACGCTAAATTCGACCTGCTTGTTCTCGCATACTATGGTTGGACCAGTAACTACAGGATTTGCCTGTACTACCGGCACCTTGATCACCGTAGGTTCCACGCACAAATTCGGGCAACCTGAAACGGTCAGGCTTACATAGCCAAATCCGTCGGGGCCTACGTTATCCCATAACACGTTGATGCTGTTTCCTGTGCTGGCCCCCTGGATGGTACCGCCTATAACGCTCCAGGAATATCCCGAGCAAGCTGCGGGTGTTCGATATTCAACTACCGTGTTCTCACAAACTACAGATGGACATAATATCCGTGGACCGGGAGTATTCAATACTTCTATCTGGGCCTGGTACACATCCACGCAGTTGCACGCGTTCTTAACAGTGAGTGTGACTGTGTAAGTACCTGCCGCTGCGTACGTATGTGGCGAAGGCACTTTTTGTCCGGAGCTGGTACCATCCCCGAAATCCCAGTAGTAACTCACGATGGGCGAGGTGGTAGTGTTTGGTGTTGACAGATTGAGGAACGAGACCGCCGTTCTCAGGCATACAGTAGTAGTACCTGTGGGAGGCGTAGTGCTCGGCAAAATAGCAAAAAGCGCTGTGGGCTTTGTAATGATGGTTACACAAACCGTTTTTTCTCCTACGCAATCGCCATTAGCTTCATATAAAGTAATAGAGCCCGGACCTGCTGTTCCCCATTGAACAACAAGCGTACCGGTGCCCTGCCCGGTTATAATTGTTCCGCCGGATACAGCCCATGAAACCGTATGGCCTGTGGGAATCGTACTGGCGGTATAGGTTACCATAGCGTTTTCGCAAACCTTAACGCAACCTTTTTTGTCATCAAACAATGAATCCGGATCGGTTGGTGGCGGCCCTACGGGAGGATCGGTGTGTACTCTTCCCGTACCATTTCCCGTGCTGTCAAAAGCAAAGTTTTGACAGGCTACCCGATAATTTGTGAAAATGACGGGTTGAGGCCTGCTCACGACATCAATTATCAGTTGCCCGGTTTCAACGGGTGCTCCTCCACCTGCCGGAATACCGTTTACCGATAGTGTGCAAGTGACCGCTGTACTTCCCCAGCTGATACTGATATTATTGGCAGTGCTGGAACCGGTGATCAACCCACCGGTGTTTAAGGTCCATTGGTAAACAAGGCCCGTGGTGGGCGTAGGCACAGCATAGGCGCTATTGCTGTTCATACAGACCTTTGCAGGCCCATTAATAGTAATCGGTGTCTGCCCTCTTGCAAATAGAGTGAGGCAAAGCAAACACGCCAAACTGCACAGTTTGACGACGGTTAATCTGTTCATAGATTTTGTTTTTGGTTTTATAGTGAATAATGGAATCCGTATAAAGCAAGTAAAGGCTTCAACAAAGCTCTACAGTTGCATTTTGATTTTGGGTAATCAAAAGATGGATTCTCACAACTCTTTTGTAAAACATTGCCCCCATCATATGTAACAAACCTGCCCCCTCATTTGATTCTGTTGGCGGAATCAACTCCATAGTAGTTTCGCGGTTCAAATATTTGAGTCAAACGAAACAACACATGAGAAAAACAACATTTTTTTGCTCATCTGTAGCCCTTACATTGATCGTTGCCTGTAGCAAACGCAACTCCACGCCTGAAACGAAACTGGCTACGAATACCAGGGAGGTAAACCTTTCTCAGTATGCCATCATGGGCCTGGACTCTCCGTTTATTTCCATTGATACCGCTAACGTGATGCTTAACAGCTATCTTCAAAGCATTGAAAACCATAACAACGAGGTGAAATCTTTTATAGTGGACGCCGATGCTTTACGGTATTACCTGCAAAACACTAATATTAAGCATGTGAAGCTAATGCTGGCTCATAAGCTGAATTATGTGCGAAACGGAGGAATGAACAACTACGCCGGAATGGATCATAACGCGATGACGGTAGTGATAGCAGGATTTGACTCAAACAGTGATTATATTTATTCGCCGCAGGGCGCTGTTCTGGACTTTAGTATACCCTGCCCCTCAAGCTGTCCGACTTCGGGAACGGCCGCATCTAGCAATTTGCAATGATTTGAAGCTGATGGATACGACAACACTTTTTTTCATGTACATGACGGTTATCCTGCTGTCTATATGCGCGAGCCTGGCAAATTTCAGGGTGTGGGATAAGGCTTCTAAGATCATTATCCTGTTGTTGGGATTGACTTTTCTGGCAGAGGCCACAGCTTATGTTGCAGCCGAGAAACTGCGGACAAACATGTTCGTCTATCACATCTTTGCACCCATTCAATTACTGGTGATCGGCAAATATTTTGATGCAGCTGTTTTCACAAACAAGAAGATCGGACAATGGATAGGCCTGTTCGGGATCGCTGCTGCCATTTCGAATTCCTTGTTTCTTCAGCCAATCGAAATGCTTAACTCGAATTTTTTACTATTTGAAGGGCTGGCGGTAATGGGTATGTCATTATACTCATTTCAACGGATTCTTAGTGATGCGCGTTTGGACATCTATAAATATGTTCATTTTTGGTTTATTTTAATTCTGGTCTTTTTCTGGAGCATGACTTATACAATATGGGCGCTCTATGCAATTCTTGAGTTGAAAAAAATATTTCTGATTCCGTTTATCTCCCTGATTATTTTAGCGGTAAATATTATCACGTATTTTGGAATCGGAGTGGTTTTTCTGATGTTTCCAAAACATGAATTGAGGAGTGTACGATAAATATATCATCCCAGTACTTGTAGCCGGTTCAATTTTGATACCGATGTTTTTGTTCTTTGTTACGACCTTTATTGTCATTAGCAAGAACAGGCAACGTAAATCAGAGCTTGAAAAAAAAGAAATTGAACTTCAATATGAACGCCAAATTCTTAAGGCCACGCTGGAAGTACAGGAAAAAGGCTTGAATCAACTATCCCAGGAAATTCATGATAATATCGGGCAGGTGCTAACCAGCGTACAGGCGAACCTGATCACATTTTTGAATAGCAACAACTTTGACGCCAAAACCTTAATTGAAGCCACTAAAAATCAGGTGACGACCGCGTTGAGAGATCTCCGTAATGTTAGTCATGTATTAAACAGCAAGTATGTGAACCGGATAGGCCTTGAGGAATCGATAGAAAAGGAGTTGGCCTATCTTGGCGCATACAATGCAATAAACTTCTCCGCCAATTCAAATTGCGAGTTGGAAAATTTACCGGCCGACAAAGAACTAATGGTTTTCAGGATAGCCCAGGAAGCCCTGACGAACATTGTAAAACATGCACAGGCTACCAAGGTCACTATTGACTTGTCACAGAATGATCATGATTTCCTGATGACTATTGCCGACAACGGCATCGGCTTTACCTTTGAAAACGAGTCCGCAAAAGGCATTGGTCTTATAACAATGCAACAGCGAGCTGAATTAATGAACGGTTCGTTACAGATCATATCAAATCAGGATTCCGGAACGCGACTTGTTTTAACTATACCTATTCATGAATAGTCAACCCATCATAAATGTTGCAATAGCCGACGATCATATTGTTGTGCGGGATTCGATCAGCAATATGATTGCAACGTTTCCCGGTTTTAGCGTCACAATAGAGGCTGGCAACGGCAAAGAACTTATCGAGCAATTGGAGCGGGCAAAGCCGTTTCCGGAAATTTGCGTTTTGGATATACAGATGCCTGAGATGAATGGTTATGAGACCATGAATTTCATTAAAGAAACCTGGCCCAATTTGAAGGTACTGGCACTCTCTATGCTTGATGATGAATTTGCAATAATTAAGATGCTGAAAATGGGCGCGCGCGGGTAAAAAGCAGCGGTCTTGACGAATTGCACAAAGCTTTGATGGCAATACATGAACGAGAGTATTATAGTTCTGAACTTGTAGCCAGCAACTTTTTTCAACTCCTGAATAGTGACAAGGATGATACATTGCATAAGATCAGTGAAAGAGAAATACAGTTTTTGAAATATTGTCCGACAGAACTTACGCTTAAAGAGATCGCTCAAAAAATGAAAGTAAGTACAAGTACGGTCCAGGGTTATCGCAATATGTTGTTCGACAAACTTAATTTGAAGACCAGGCAAGGCCTAGCCATATTTGCGGTTAGATCAGGCATTGTATCGTTTGAGGATTTATGATACCTGACTCTTCAGGTTTTGTATTTGCGGTTAAGAATTGAGTATCCTGATTGGATTCGGGAATTGCCGGAAACCCGCCACAGGCGGGGGGACTCTATTTTTACTCGATTTTTTACTCGATTAACTATGTGTAAACCTAAATAAAGCTTGGAACGGATTTTTTACCTTACAGTTATAAAACTCTTAAAATCAATCTCTTAATGTAAAATCAGGTAAAAAGCAAGTAAGGATTACATTTCTGTAATCCTCACCAAAGTGATCCGGATTGGATTCGAACCAATGACCCTCAGCTTAGAAGGCTGATGCTCTATCCAACTGAGCTACCGGACCGGGAGCGCAAAGCTAAGTAAAATGTGGTAATTTTTTTAGTTACCGCCTGTCTCCTTTGGCTTAACGGGCACAGGCGCAGGGGCATTGCCGTCTTCACGTATTTCGATCGGTATGAGGTCTTCTACAAAATTCCAATAACCGTTGCTCCACCTGAAGCCGTCGTACTGGCCGCTGGGCACGTACGTGTATTTTCTGTTAGGGTCATTCACGTCAGATACCAACCTGTCGAAATACACGGCATTCATTTCAGGATCCCAGTTCATGGACGCTTGTACTGCTTTTTTATACTCGATAACAAAGCGGTTGATGCGCTCAGTGTTTTTATTTTGCGAACGAACATTGAATATTTGTGCACCAAAAACAGGACCGGTCGGAGTAATGGTTAGCGGGTCCATTACTTTTTTATTACTGATGGAGCTGGACGCATTGAGGCCAAACAGAGTATATACTTTTTGTCCGTCAATATTGTGTGGCATAATGCGATAATACAAAGCGCCGTACCATTTACCATTGCGCAGCACACTGTCTTCCGCACCCTTCCCCAGCTCAGCTGTATAGTCTACCAACGGGAATAACCTGAGTTCATCGCCTGGCATCTGGATCGCACCATAATATCGCCTGGTTACATCAGTAGGCGCTATTGCCCAATTATACATTCTGAACGCCTTGTCGTCGGGCGCCATAATGTTTATTTTTTCAGCCAGTTTAGTAAAAGGATAATCATAAGACCCTTTTATTTTCAATGCTCTTACCAGCTGTTTCACAAATTTTTCGTTGTACCCACTTCTATCATCGGGAATAAAAGCATAATACATTGAATCAGCTGTTTTTAATAAAGAATCTTCTATCAATTCCAGTTGTTGTTTCAGATCCTGTGCTGATGCTTTGCCCCGCTCCACGGCCAGCAACAAAACCAGTATCACGATCAGTTTTTTTAACATGTCCTGCAGCATTTTGTCAAACCTACTCAATTTCGTGAAACGATACAAACCCAGAGTGTTAAACTATGATTTTAGGGTAAAACGACCTATTTTCGGGCTTTCAAATCAGCCTACATGCAGCTTATTCAGCAGATAGCTTTTATCATACTCGCAGGCATTTCCATTTATTTATTTGCAAAAAAAATTGGCGAAATAAGGCGCAACATAAAGCTGGGGCGGGACGAAGACCTGAACGACAACCCCGGCCAACGATGGAAGAACATGATCCTGCTGGCGCTTGGACAGCAAAAAATGTTTAAAAAACCGCTGCCTGCATTTCTTCATCTTGCTGTTTATGCCGGTTTTATTATTATCAATATTGAAATTCTTGAAATATTGCTGGACGGTATCCTTGGACAGCATAGGTTGTTTGCTGGTCCCCTGGGTGGCATGTACGCTCTACTGATCGGTTTTTTTGAAATACTTGCGGTATTAGTTTTGGTTTCCTGTGTCATTTTCCTGGCAAGACGAAATATTACAAAGGTTCGCCGCCTTAACCTGAAAGAACTGAATGGCTGGCCGCGCAATGATGCTAATATCATTCTCATCACCGAGATCATATTAATGAGCCTTTTCCTGACTATGAATACAGCCGACCTGGTATTGCAAGGCCGCAATGCCGAGCATTATACTGTTACGTCGCAATTCTGGATCTCCGGCAATTTTACCAGCCTGTTTGAAAACTTATCGAACGGTACGCTTATCGCCATCGAGCGTACGGGTTGGTGGCTGCATATCATTGGTGTGCTGATCTTCATGAATTACCTCCCTTACTCCAAGCACTTCCATATCATCCTGGCTTTCCCGAATGCCTATTATATGCGACTGAAACCGCAGGGGGAGATGAAAAACATGAAGGAGATACAAAACGAAGTGCTGTACATGATGCAGCCCGAGCTGGCTCCAGCTGCACCAACAGACGGCTCACAGCCGGCACAACAACGTTTCGGTGCAAAAGATGTGATGGACCTGAGCTGGAAAAATCTACTGGATGCTTACTCGTGTACAGAGTGCGGACGTTGTACGGCAGCATGCCCCGCTAATCTGACCGGAAAAGCTCTTTCTCCGCGTAAGATCATGATGGATACCCGCGACAGGCTGGAAGAGGTGGGCGAGAACATCAACAAAAACAAAACGTTCCACGACGATGGCAAATCACTGGTGCACGACTATATCACCGTGGAAGAACTTCGTGCTTGCACCACTTGCCAGGCCTGCGTTGAAGCTTGTCCTGTGGGAATTGAGCCACTCGATATCATTCAGCAACTGCGCCGCTACCTGGTTATGGAAGAAAGTAACAGTCCGCAGGAGTGGAACCTCATGTTTGGTAATGTAGAGAACAACATGGCGCCGTGGAAGTTCAGCCCTGATGAACGTGACAAATGGGCAGAAGAATTGAACGCACAAGCTTAATCAACTTTTTGAATTCAGAAACATGCATATAAAAACAATGGCCGAGTATGTGGCTGGCGGCGAATCTCCCGAAGTACTGTTTTGGGTTGGATGCGCCGGCAGCTTCGATCAAAGGGCACAAAGGATCACTAAGGCTTTTGCCCAGATACTCGACAAGGTGGGTGTAAAATTTGCTATTCTAGGTAAAGAGGAAATGTGTACCGGCGACCCTGCACGCAGGGCCGGTAACGAGTTTCTTTTCCAGATGATGGCGTATAACAATATTCAAACACTAAATAGTTATTCGGTAAAGAAGATCGTTACCGCTTGTCCGCATTGCTTTAACATAATAAAGAACGAATATCCGGCACTCGGTGGAACATACGAGGTAATACATCATACAACCTTCCTGCAACAACTGATAAATGACGGCCGCGTAAAACTGAAAGGTGGCGGGGAATTTAAGGGTAAAAAGATAACCTACCATGATAGCTGCTACCTGGGCAGGGGCAACGGCATCTACGAAGCACCACGCGAAGTGCTACAGGCACTTGATGTGGAGCTGGTAGAAATGAAACGGTGTCGCACCAATGGACTTTGTTGCGGTGCAGGTGGTGCGCAGATGTTCAAGGAAGAAGAACCGGGCAATACCCGCGTCAACTTCGACCGTTCCACTGAAGCGTTAGAAACAGGCGCAACGATAATTGCTGCTAACTGTCCTTTCTGTACCACCATGCTCACTGACGGAGTTAAAAACAAAGAAAAAGAAGACAGTGTTGCTGTATTGGACATTGCAGAAATGGTGGCGCGTTCGCTGGCAGATTAACAAGCTATGAAGGCCATACCACAAAACGGCAGTAATGCCAGGTGGAGCGACAACCTGGTAAACGAGTTGTCCTATATCAGGCAACACCTGAGATATAAACCGAAGCTAAACAGACTGCTGCCAGCAATATTTAGCGGCATTTTCATAATACTGCTTATCGTTACGGTTGCGGTATCCATTTATGACAAGGCAGGCAGAGGCGAGCTGCCCACCGGCGTTAGCATTATGATGCTTGCGGCAGTGCTAGTCACATTTTCGGCAAGAACTGTCGGTTACCTGCGATCACTTAGATTCATTAGCATCCCTACGGACTACCACACAACGGAAAATATGGCGTTGGTACAAAACTTTCTTAAGCGCCAGCACCTGGCCCATTCCCAGCATCCTCAGATCCCTGAAGTATTCCAGATCCTTAGCAAAAACATTAACCCAGGCGACGAAAACCGGGAAGTATTAATATTTATTGCAGCCGATAAGAAAATATTGCTCAACAGCCATTTCACTACATCCTGGGGCTTTTTTGCCAGGAGACGCCACCATAACGAAATGGCTAAAATGCTTAAAGATTATATTAACAATCTTGACCGTTCTACAGGCCTGGTGCATCAAACTTTCTGACGTAACTTTGCACCCATGCAGATAGCGGATTTAGTAAACATCATCCCAGCGGAGTTTTCGGACAATGCAAAGGTGTGGATATACCAGAGCAACAGGCCTTTTTCAGAAAGAGAGGAAACTGAGATCAACGAGCAGCTGTACCAGTTCTGCGCTCAATGGCAATCGCACGGCGACCCCGTAAAAGGTTGGGCTAAGCTTTTGTTCCGGCAGTTTATCGTTATGATGGCGGATGAAACGGAGGTGATGGTTGGTGGCTGCAGTACAGATTCGTCTGTACGTGTTGTAAAAAGCATCGAGCGACAATACAATGTAAACCTGTTCGATAGAATGACCCTTACTTTCCTTGTGAAAGACAAAGCCGAAATGTTGCCCTTCAACCAGCTGCAATACGCAGTTGATAAAGGCTACATCAACAAAGACACCCTGTTCTTCAACAACGTGGCGGGTACAAAAAAAGAACTGCTTAACAACTGGCTGATCCCAATGGGCAAGAGCTGGCTGGTATCAAGAATACATTTAATAGAAAAGGCTTAGCGTTAGCTAGGCCTTTTCTATTTGTCTTAAGACTACACTTATTTCAACTCCTTTCCAAAGAACTTGCCAAGGCCTTTCCCCGCCATTGCATATGACTCCTGAATACGTTCACCTGTATCATAGTCATTTCCTCCAAACGTGCGGCCCGGACAGTTTTGCACAGATATCTTGGCAATAATATTATTGGGGTTAGCCGTTTCAACGATCCAGGCCTCACCATCGATCTCTGCATTTTTCCTGGCAACATAAATATTATATCCTGGCTCAGTGTAGGTGGTTTTGAACACTAACGTGTATTTCTCTTTCGGATACTCCCCTACCTCGATATCACTATGCTTCACAAAAAGCTCAACAAACTGGGGCTCAAATCTGTTATGTCGGTCTGCAACCCAAGATCTTTCCCACGTGTTTCCCCGACCAGGCTCCTTTTTGTCATATTCCGACTTCTTTTTTTCTATATACTCCTGCTCGGTGGCAAACTTACCAACACCCATAGAATTATAGTCGAACTCGACATTCATTTTGGTAACGTCTTTTAGCGCGTCTATTTTACCATCGGTAAGACGGATGCGTTGGGCAGAAGCTGAAGAAACGGCGAGAAATGTGCCTAGTATCAAGGCAAAGCGAAGAACTTTCATAATGAATAATTTTCAATAAAAATATAATTGCTTCGGTTAAGGTAAAAGCATTCCAGGCAAATAGCTGAGTTTATTTCACAACAGGAATTCACATTATGTTAAATTTAATGTTTTTCAAAGCGAATTGCTGATATTTTTGCAAGCTAAAGACCGTAAGACCGAACAATGAGTGAACAGAACGGACATGCCGAGCAAAACTCGGTTTTTATAAATCAGATGTATGAAAGCTGGTTTCTTGACTATGCTAGCTATGTAATACTGGAACGTGCCGTACCAGCCGTTGAAGATGGCCTGAAACCAGTGCAGCGCCGCATACTGCACGCCATGCGCGAAATGGATGACGGGCGGTACAACAAGATCGCAAACGTCATTGGTCAAACCATGCAGTATCACCCGCATGGCGACGCTTCTATTGGCGATGCTATCATCAACCTAGGTCAAAAAGACTTGTTGATAGATACACAGGGTAACTGGGGTGATGTGCGGACCGGCGACAGCGCCGCTGCCGCTCGTTATATAGAAGGCCGCCTATCAAAGTTTGCCCTTGAAGTTGCATTCAACCCAAAAACTACCGACTGGCAACTAAGCTATGATGGCCGTAAGAACGAGCCTATGGCCCTGCCAATGAAATTCCCGCTGCTGCTGGCACAGGGAGCAGAGGGTATAGCCGTAGGTCTTTCCACCAAAATACTACCCCACAACTTTTGCGAGCTGATCGAGTGCTCGGTAAAACACCTCAAAGGCCGCAAATTTGAGCTCTATCCCGACTTTGCTACCGGGGCGATGATGGATGTCAACAATTACA
This sequence comes from Flavipsychrobacter sp., assembly GCA_021156265.1. GTDB lineage: Bacteria > Bacteroidota > Bacteroidia > Chitinophagales > Chitinophagaceae > Polluticoccus. The sequence continues at coordinate 5,956 of JAJNBR010000054.1, read as the reverse complement.
ACGATGGTATGCGTGGCGGTCGTGTGCGTGTGCGTGCCCGTCTTGAGGAGGTAGATAAGAAAACTTTAGCGATAAGGGACGTGCCGTATGGCATCACTACCAGTCAGCTAGTGGACAGTATATTGAAAGCAAACGACAGCGGTAAGATCAAAATTAAGTCGGTAACGGATAATACAGCCAAAGACGTAGAATTGATGATTCAACTGGCTCCCGGCGTTTCTACCGACCAGACGATCGACGCCTTGTACGCCTTCACGGACTGCGAAATTTCCATATCACCCAACGCATGTGTGATCATTGAAGACAAACCTCACTTTATTGGTGTTTCAGATCTGCTGAGATTGTCCGTCGCGCACACTAAAAATCTGTTGTTGAAAGAGCTGCAGATCAAACTGGGTGAGTTGGAGGACGATTGGCACTACTCATCGCTCGAGAAGATCTTTATCGAAAAACGTATCTACCGCGACATTGAGGACCAGACGACCTGGGAAGGCGTTCTCAGCGCTATCGATAGCGGCCTGAAGCCATACAAAAAGAAATTCAGACGCGAGATAACACAGGAAGATATTGTTAAGCTCACCGAGATCCGCATTAAGCGCATCTCTAAGTTCGACAGCTTTAAAGCCGATGAACATATCAAAGGTGTGGAGCAAGGGATAGAGGATGTCAAAAACAACATCGAACACCTTAACGACTACGCCATAGCTTACTACGAAGGTCTGCTGAAGAAATATGGCAAAGGACGTGAACGCAAAACAGAGATACGTCCGTTTGAAACTATACAGGCGCACACGGTGGCTATAGCCAATACCAAGCTGTATGTCAACTACAAAGAAGGCTTCATAGGCACCAGCCTGAAAAAAGACGAGTTTGCTTTCGACTGTTCCGATATCGACAATATCATCGTTTTCCGGAGGGATGGCAAAATGATGGTGACAAAGGTAGCCGAGAAGATATTTGTTGGTAAAGACATCATACATCTTGCCATCTTCGTCAAGAACGATGAACGGACCACTTACAATATGATGTATGTAGATGGCAAAACAGGCATAGCTTATGGTAAGAGGTTTAACGTAACGGGCATTACTCGCGACAAAGAATACGACCTGACCAAAGGCAATCCCAACAGTAAGGTGCTATACTTCACAGCCAACCCCAACGGAGAGGCTGAGGTAGTGGCCATTACCCTCTCACCCGGCAGCAAGGCGCGTGTTAAATCACTCGACTTCTATTTTGAAGAGCTTGAAATAAAAGGCCGGGGCGCCCAGGGCAACCAGGTAACCAAATATCCCATCAAGAGTATCAAATTCAAAGAGAAAGGCCGCTCTACGCTTGCAGGGCAAAAAATGTGGTATGACGATACAGTAGGAAGGTTGAACAAAGACAGTAATGGTATATTCCTTGGCAGCTTTGAGGAGAATGACCGTATCATAGCTTTCTATAAGGATGGCACATACGAACTGACTGATTTTGAACTAACTAACCGCTATGACACAGATGCGGTGGTGCTGATCGAAAAATTTGTACCTGAAAAAGTGGTAAGCGCCATCTACTACGACAGTAAGTCGGACCAATACAATGCTAAACGCTTCAAGATCGAGTCTCAGTCGTTGAAAAATAAGTACTTATTTATCAGGGAAGGTGATGGAAATTTCCTGGAATTGGTTACTACGCACGCTGCGCCGGTAGTAATACTAAAGAGTGGGAAAAAGAAGTCCGAATTAGAAGAAGAAGAAGTAGCCCTGCACGAAACGATAGATGTAACCGGCTGGAAAGCTGTAGGCACGCGAATTGCAGGCAATGACCTAAAGGAAGTATCTCTGGTGTCTGAAACTGAAGAAGAAGGGAGTGAGGCAAAAACACCAACTTTGTTTTAAAATGTTCATTTTTAGAAAAATTATTACCTTCACAAATAACTGATTTGAAAGATCGCTGAGTAATGAAAAAGATAGAATTGGAAATTGTTGCTCTCTCCCATAGTATCACCCAAACTCATTCTTATGCAGTAGTGCTCGGCGAGGTAAACGGACTTCGGAGGCTTCCTATTGTTATTGGTGGCTTCGAAGCACAGGCCATAGCGGTGGCTCTGGAACGAATGCAACCAAGCAGACCGCTTACGCACGATCTGTTCGCTAATTTCATGTCAACCTTTGGCATCGATCTTACAGAGGTAGTGATATATAAATTGGAGGAAGGTATCTTTTTCGCAAAGCTCATTTGCCAAAATGGCACCGAAACCATCGAGATCGATTCCAGGACATCTGATGCCCTGGCATTGGCGGTAAGAGCCAGCTGTCGCATTTACACTTTCGAAAACATCCTCGAAACTGCCGGTTTATACCTGGATCAGACCGACGATCCTTCATCCACTGAAAAAGCTGCGGCCCCAACTGCATCGGGCGCCAAGATAGAAGGCGGTGACAAAGACCTTAAGAACCTCAGCCTCGATGATCTGAACAAGCTCCTGCAACAAGTATTAGACCAGGAAGACTATGTTCGGGCTATCAATATCCGGGACGAGATCAACAGCCGAAAGTCGAAATAATTCGCTAAATTGCGGATTGTCTATTTGTTAACAACCCAGCTTGATTTTTTAATGAAAAAAGTATTGGTGGCTGCAGCCTTTGCCGTTGCAGCAATAGGAAACGTTAATGCTCAAAAATGCGCACATACGGATATATTGAACAGTAAACTTGCCAATGATCCAACGTTCCCGGCGAAATATGAACAATTTCAAAACGATGTAAACAGCCGGGTAACAGCCTATGAGAAACTCACTGCCAATACAGCTCAGAAAACTACCGCTACAGCTACCATTCCGGTAGTTTTTCACGTAGTACTAACACAGGCTGAAATAACAAGTTTGGGTGGAACAGAAGGCATTTATAAGCGCGCCATCCTGCAACTGGATGCGCTGACCAGGGACTTTAATGGTCTAAATGCGGATAGCACTAAAATGCACGCCGCTTTCAAATCTAAGTTCGGTAAGGCAAACATGTACTTTACGCTCCCCCACCGGAAACCTGATGGCACTGGAACGTTAGGCGTGGAGATCAAAGTAGCACCTGCTGGTTTTGCTGGCTATGGCAAACAGACCGATAGCATGAAAGAGTCGGTTATTGGCGGCCTTGATCCATGGGATCCTGAAAAATACCTGAATGTATGGGTTGTTAATGTCAATTATCCGGGCCTGATGGGTTGGGGCTATAGCCCCGATTACGCCAGCCTGCTGGGCATTCCCCAGTTTCAGGGCATTGTTATAGACTACCAGGTATTTGGACAAAAAAAGGCCCCTAGTGTAGGCGGTTATATACCAGGTGCGGACAGCGGGCGCACGTTAGTGCACGAAATGGGACATTTCTTTAATCTCTGGCATATATGGGGCAATACTGAAGTGGGCTCCGGAGTATGCACCGATGACGATGGTGTGTCCGATACCCCACAGCAGGAAGATGGAAATTACCAATGTGTTTTCCCGAATGTGCGAACTAACTGCCATTCGCAATCGGGCGGAGAGATGTATATGAATTATATGGACTATACGGGCGATCACTGCACCGTTATGTTCACCAAAGGCCAGGTTACCCGTATGTTGGCGCAGATTACACCGGGCGGCCCTTCAGACGGCCTTACGAAATACCCTGAAGTCTTACAATGGCCAACGGCTGTTGCTGATATCGAAAGGACGACAGCAGTTGACGTATTTCCAAATCCTACAAACGGTATGATCAATGTAAGCTTCTCAAACGCGAATGGATTACAGGCGATCACCATCATCAATATTATGGGTCAGTCTATAAAGCAAATCAATGCCAGCGGTAACCAATCCGATTATAACTTTGACCTGTCAGACCTGGCAAAAGGTGTATATACCCTGCACTGCCGCTTTGAAGAAGGAACAGTGACGAGAAAAATAGTATTGCAATAATGATTCCGCAGTTTAGCTTAGAAGAAGTAATAAAACAACAGCCAGATAAACAGCTGCTAGCAATAGCAGAAAAAGTAACGAACCAGCAGCGCCTTACCGACGAGGAAGGCGTTTTGCTTTTTGAAAAAGGCGAACTGGGGTTTGTTGGCGCACTGGCAGCGCATATTGCCCAAAGGCTGCATGGTGACAAAGTCTATTTCAACCGAAACTTCCATATCGAACCAACCAACGTTTGTGTGTTTACGTGCAATTTCTGCTCGTACTCGCGGCTTTATAAGCATCGTGATGAGGGCTGGGAACTCGGTATTGAGCAGATGCTGGACATTGTACGGAAATATGATGGCGAGCCTGTAACAGAGGTGCACATTGTTGGCGGCGTTCATCCTAAGATGAACCTTGAGTTCTTTTGCGAGTTGCTTGGCAAGATCAAGGCCCACCGGCCGGACCTTCACCTGAAAGGTTTTACTGCCGTGGAGTTGGACTATATGTTCCGCAAAGCAAAGCTGAGTGTCGAAGAAGGAATGCAACGCCTAAAGGATGCAGGCTTACAATCCCTACCCGGCGGCGGTGCTGAAATATTCCACCCCGATGTACGTCAGCAAATTTGCGCAGATAAAGTAGACGGCGACGGATGGTTGAAAATCCATGAAACTGCTCACAAACTGGGCATGCACAGCAATGCAACCATGTTGTATGGCCACATAGAAACCTATGCTCAACGGGTAGACCACATGAGCCGGTTAAGAGCGTTGCAAGACAAAACAGGAGGCTTTAATTGCTTCATACCGCTCAAATTCAGAAATAAGGACAACGACATGTCTCATATCGCAGAGGTGTCCGTAATTGAAGACATGAGGCTGTATGCTATAGCACGTATTTTTATGGACAACTTCAGGAATCTGAAGGCCTATTGGCCAATGCTGGGAAGGCAATCTGCACAGCTTACACTTTCTTTCGGCGTGAATGATCTGGACGGTACTATTGACGATACCACCAAGATATACTCCATGGCAGGCTCCGAAGAGAAGACACCGGCTATGAGCACCGAGGAATTGTGTGATCTCATTATCGCTGTAGGAAAAACACCGGTAGAGCGTGATACTTTGTACAACGAGATAAAAACCTACGAAAAAGCAGCCGTATAGTGTAGGTTACGGTAAAGGCTGAAGTCTATTCCGGAAAATATAAATGAGCAGTGCCAGCGAGCACGCTATACAGCTCCAGTATACGTAGCGGAACTCAGTATCTGTTTGCGAGATAAAGAACTGGGGCAGGATATATAACAGCGCAGAAACGAGCAACACCACAAATGGTGTACGCAGGATTGGATGTTTAAGCTTTGACGTCCGGGATAACAAGAGACTTGAGAGCAGGAGCCAGAACCACGGCTTCATGTAAAACATAACACCCTGGGCCAGTATCGGATAAACAAAGACGTACCACAACCAGTTCCTTTGCAAAGTAAAGCCGTAAGGATTCTTGTGTATCCAGGCAAAAGCGAAATAGTATTTCGCAGGACGATTCCTGATCTTTAAAAAATATAGAAAGGACTGGAGGCGATGGGAAAAATAAGCACCCGGATGTTTTTTTACAGCTGCCAGCCAGGCATCCCGGATGGCATAGGTGTATTCAGCATCAAGATAATTCCACTTCATCTTGCCATCCTTATTCCAGAAAATATTATCGTAAGTAGCCGGGTGATAGTGTTGCTTTAAGTAAACAGTATCAAAAGTCGGCTCGGTATAAGACATTGCCGGGAACACATTATCGTCCGTCAAAACAAATATTCCGGTGAGATCGTGCAGGTAGAGCTTATTCTGAGGATGATTACTACCTACGGTTACAACCGATTCAATTATTTTATTGCCAAATGCCCCAAGCAAGCAAAGCGTAACAAAGGCAGGTATTGCCAGCATTCTCTTGATCGGCGCAAACACCACCCAGGCCCAGTAAAAGTAAAGCGGCACAGCACCGGGCAATGCATTAAACCGGACAAGTGTTCCATACAGCAGCAGCAATAAAGCAAAG
>JAJNBR010000301.1 GCA_021156265.1 Flavipsychrobacter sp. | reverse complement strand
GATAGCGTTTTGCAACGTTTTAAGGGGCATGGTTTAAAGTTATTTAACGTTAATAACACCTATAATAGTTATATCTTTGCGCCGCTGAAACAGCGTTTGGTTTCTGTGCTCTTTGTCCTGTTTTTTGCCATACAGTTTGTATTGCCCTGGCGTTACTTGCTGATGCCCGGTGAGTTGTTCTGGACAGAGGAGGGTTTTCGTTTTTCATGGCGCGTCATGCTGATCGAAAAAATGGGCTACGCACAGTTTGTGGTGAAAGATAAAACAACCGGCAGGGTAGTGGCTGTGAATAACAACGACTTCCTGACCAAAAACCAGGAGAAGATGATGGCTACACAAGCCGACTTCATTATCCAATACGCTCATCACCTGGAAGCACATTATAAAAAACAAGGCATGCAGCAGCCGCGTGTATATGCGACGATATATGTGACACTGAACGGGAGACGCAGCCGGCAATATGCAAAACAGGACGTAGACCTGGCAAAGGAATACGATTCTTATGAACACAAAAATTGGATCCTGCCATTACAGGACGAAATATATGGGCTATAGGTTTTTAGTGAGTTTGGTGTTTATTTCGATCTGTTCTTTCGGCTTTGCTCAAGACACGACAAAGTTGAAGGAGCTAGAAATTATTGACAAAAAGCGAGGCAACTTTGGCCACCTGAACCAAGTGGATGGCATGAAGATCACCGCTGGTAAAAAATCGGAGGTCATCAATGTAGAGATGATGACGGTGAACAAGGCTACTAACAATACACGCCAGGTGTATGCGAAGGTAGCCGGCCTCAACATTTTTGAAAACGATGGTTCGGGCTTGCAATTAAGCATCGGCGGTCGTGGCCTTGATCCTAACCGTACTTCCAACTTCAACGTTCGCCAAAATGGGTATGATATAAGCGCGGATGCGTTGGGTTACCCTGAAAGCTATTATACGCCGCCTACAGAAGCGCTTAGTAAGATCGAGATCATAAAGGGTGCGGCGAGTTTACAATATGGCACACAATTCGGCGGTCTGCTAAATTTCGAAATAAAACAGCCGGGAGCAGATAAAGCTCTTTCAATCGAAAGCCGCCAGACTGCCGGTTCCTGGGGGTTTCTTGGTTCGTTCAACAGCATAAGCGGTACTACAGGCAAACTGAGTTACTACGCCTTCGCTCATTATAAGCGTGGCAACGGCTGGAGACCCAATAGCAAGTTTGAATCATTTAATGGTTATGCAGACCTGCATTATCATTTCAACGACAAGCACATGCTGGGGCTGGAGTATACACGCCTGCAATATCTTGCTCAGCAACCAGGTGGTCTTGACGACAACATGTTTGCTGCTGACCCAGCGCAGAGCAACCGTGCACGCAACTGGTTTGCTGTACAGTGGAATTTGCTGGATGTTGAGTGGGACTATCGTCTCTCGTCACAAACACGCATACAGACACGCAGCTATGGGCTGTTGGCATCGCGCGATGCGGTAGGCTTCCGTCCCAATCGTCCTTCGCAGCCGGACAATGGTGGAGCCCGTGATCTTCTTAAAGGGACGTTTCAAAACATAGCTCTTGAATCGCGATTGTTACATCGTTACACTATTGCAGGAAAAATTCAGACTTTGCTGACAGGCGTGCGTGCGTATCGTGGCTACAGCGAAAACAGACAGGGCTATGTGAACAATGGTGCAGGAGCTGATTTTACTTTTGCTAACGAGTCGAGCGAATTACTTTCCGATTATTCGTTTCCTAACCTGAATCTTGCAGCTTTTGCTGAGCAGATATTCCGTATTACCGACAAATGGAGCGTGACACCTGGTGTACGCGCCGAATGGATACGTACGGAAGCCAACGGTATCTACCATGATCGTGTTACTGATCTGCGAGATAGTATTGTCAGCGACATAGTAACGAACGAAGCAAGGGTATTGCCGCGCCAGTTTATTATTGGTGGTATTGGTAGCAGTTACAAACCTAACGGCCATGTGGAGGCGTACGGCAACTTCTCGCAGAACTATCGTTCCATTACTTTCAATGATATCCGCGTTGTGAACCCCTCGTTTGAAATTGATCCTGCCATAGCGGATGAGAAAGGGTGGAGCAGTGACCTGGGTGTGCGCGGTGATATACAACAGAATTTCCGTTTTGATGGTAATCTGTTCTATCTCTACTACGGTAATCGGATTGGCGAATACTATACGGTAAAGAACAGTACGCAGGTCATCCGTAAACGTGGTAACGTAGGCGTTGCCCAGATATACGGTATTGAGACCTTTATGGAATTGGATGTGCTTAAGTTATGGAAGAGCATTCCGGAACATTGGAACGCTACAGTTTACTCTAACCTTGCGCTCACCAGCGCACACTATACCAAAAGCCCTGTTAAAAATATTGAAGGTAAGCGTGTGGAGTACGTTCCGTTCGTAAACTGGAAGACAGGTATACAAGGTGCCTACAAATCGTGGAAGCTAACTTATCAATTCAGCTACCTGAGTGAGCAGTACGCAGATGCTACTAATGCTGAGAAAGGTGGCTATAGTGCGGTGAATGGCAAGGTGCCGGCGTACAAGCTTATGGATCTTTCTGCCGGCTGGAATTGGCGTTGGCTTACGCTGGAAGGCACGATCAACAACCTGGCAAATGCTGCTTATTTCACGCGCAGAGCCACTGGCTATCCCGGTCCCGGTATCATTCCGGGTGATGCGCGCAGCTTTTACCTTACTGCCGGGGTTAAGTTTTAATTGTTTTATGGAATGATGTTTTTTGCTTTCGTAACGGCTAAACTGATTCGTTATGAAACAATTAATAGTTTGCATTATTTGCTTGTTCTCCCTGAGCTGTTCTACATCATGGGTTACCAGTTCATGGACCAAGCCGAGCAGCACAACTGCAGTTACCCGGTATAATAAAATAATGGTGGTGGCGGCAACCGGCCAGGACGACCGAAGTCTACGGGAAGCCATGGAAGTGAATGCTGTGTCTGAATTGAGGAAGATGGGCTATAACGCAACGTCAGCATTTATGGAATATGGTCCTGAAAGTTTTGATACAAAAGACGAGGCTGCTGTCGTTGACCGTATGACCGGTAGCGGGGTAGATGCTGTACTTACAATAGTGCTGCTCGATGTAAGCCAGGAAAAAACTTATGTCCCCGGCCATGTGGCGTACTCCCCGTACGGATACTACGATCAGTTCTGGGGATACTATACTACCGTATACAATCGTATATATACCCCCGGGTATTATACCGTTGATCACCGTTATTTCTGGGAAACCAATGTCTACAACATGAGCAACCGCGAATTGATCTATTCTGTACAGAGTGAGTCGTTCGATCCGTCATCTGCATCGGATCTTGGCGAGGACTATGCGGAACTTATTGTCAAAGACATGATACGCAATAATGTCTTGACAAAAAAGAA